>JBGSYE010000183.1:0-4699 GCA_041751075.1 Chthoniobacteraceae bacterium | reverse complement strand
GGGCGCCGGTTTCCGGCGGGCTTCTCACCGGCAAATACCAACGAGGCAATCCGCCGGGCGGCGACGTCCGCTATGGGAACCCGGGGGGCATCCAGAAGCGGCGCTACAACGACCGCGCATTTGACGTGATCGACCGGCTGCTGCCGCTGGCGGAGGCGAAAGGACGCCCGCTTTCCCAGTTCTCCACCGCATGGGTCATGCAGCAGCCCGGGGTGACATCGCCGATCATCGGCCCGCGCACGATGGAGCAGATGGAGGATTATCTCGCATCGCTGGAAATTGCGTTCAGCGAGGAGGAGCTGCGGCAGATCGACGAGACCGCGCCGCCGGGCTCGATGGTCTCGCCGCATTACGAAGCGGACTTTGGCCCCCATCCGCACCGGGTTTAGCGCTCCGGGAGGCGGTCGCGAGCGTCAGTCCGCAGCCATCACCGCGAAGAAGCCGCTGTTGACCGGCGTCTCGGCCTGAATTGCGTTCTTTTTCCAAAAGCCCACATCGCCCTCGCTTGTCACGCCGCCAAACACCGTGACCCTTTTACCGCCAACGCTGCGGACATCGAGCGCCTGGATGTCGGCGCCGCCCTGGAAGCGGATGCAGAAAAGCCGGCTGTCGAGGGCCGGATTCAGGCCGAGCACGAACCCGCCGCCGTTGTAGTCCCCGGTGTCCGGCGGGAAGAAGCCGGCTGGGAGCCCTGCTGCGGATTTTCCGCTGATGTAGGTGGAGCTGTCTGCGGCAGCTGCCACGGCCCCACTTTTCACCCGGGCAGCGTTCGCGCGCCCATCGGAGAGGCGGGCGGTAAATTGCTGCCCGGCAAGGTATTCGCCGGTGCCGGGCTCGTAGCGGCCAACAAAGGTTTTGTGCTCCGCCCGGCTCTTGTGAAACGCATGGTAATGATCCGCTTTGGGAATTTTGCCCTTTGCCTCCACCCACTCGCCATTATCGAGCTGAGGCTCGTAGCGGAAAATGTGGTTGCCTCCGGCACTCTCGAAAACCGCGTGGAGCTTCCCATCCGCTCCCATCGAGCAGCGGTAGCCGCGCGTGTCGGCCATGTTGTTGGTCGGCTTGTTGAGAAAATTGGGCGCATCCTTGTCCACGGACCAGTCATAAAGGTGATATTTTTCGGCTCCGTCGTAGCCACGGCCGGTGAGGTGGGCGATCTGCACCGGCTCCTTCTTCTTTCCATCCCACGCTTTCGCCTGCTTCCAGCCAATCGTGACGACTGTCTTGCTGGCGCCATCGACGGCCACATCGAGTGTGTTGTGGCGCCCCTTGAAAGACCCGATTTCGCGGCCGTCGGGCGCAAAAACGCTTACATTTCCACTGCCGGTCGAGGAGTCGTCGTCGCGGCTGTAGTCGAGCGCGGCGCAGACCCCATCCGCAGCCGCGTCGATCCGCGCGCACACACCGCCCGTCTCTTTTTTCCAGAGCACCTTGGAACCAGCGGGGTCCAGCTTTGCAGCTCCCTCGCTTCCGAGCGCGACGTAAATGTTGTCGCTTTCATCGAGCGCCACATCGCGCACCTCGGCCCCAACGCGCATCGCCGAGAGAACTTTTGCTCCGCCGGGCGCGAGCCGAATCACCAATCCTTTGCCATTCGTCTCCCCGCTGGCTTTTTCCGCGAGGATTCCGACGGATATGTTCGCAGCCAGCACGATGGTTCCATCTGCCTGAATGCGCGCGCCCCGCACCGAGTCGCCCGAGCCGCCAAGCGCCGAGCTGACGGTGAAGCTCGCCTCGTTGACTTCAGCCTGGGTGCCGGGCGCCGCCAGGAAAAGCAGGGCGAAAACGAAAAGGGAGAGTGGGGATAAGAGGGAATTTTTCATGGATTACGGGAGGAAAGCTTGAATTTTCGAGACGCCACGCAGCTCGGTCAAGCGCCAAACGGCTCCCGCTCGGTGTCACCGGCAAAAACCCCGATCTCGCGGAATTTGGCGTAGCGCTGCGCAAGCAGATCGACAGCTGGAATTGCCACGACCTCGCCCAAGTGTCTCGCCACGGCGTCGCCCAAGCTGCGCGCTGCCGCGGTATGGTCGTGATGCGCGCCGCCGATCGGCTCGGGGATGATGTCGTCCACCAAACCCAGCTCCCGCAGGTGCGCCGCGCTGAGTTTCAGCGCCTCCGCAGCCTCCGGCGCATGCTTGCGGTGCTTCCAGAGAATGGCGGCGCATCCCTCCGGGCTAATAACGGAATAGTAGGCATTTTCCATGATGAGGACGCGGTCGGCGACACCTATCCCGAGCGCGCCACCCGATCCGCCCTCGCCGATCACGACGGAAACAATCGGTGTTTGAAGGACCATCATTTCGCGAATGTTCACCGCTATGGACTCGGCGATGTGCCGCTCCTCGGCGCCGATGCCCGGGTAGGCGCCGGGAGTGTCTATGAGGGCAACGACCGGGAGCCCGAATTTTTCCGCCATCCGCATCAGGCGCAGCGCCTTCCTGTAGCCCTCGGGATGGGCGCTGCCGAAATTCCGCTTTAGGTTTTCCTTCGTGTCCCGCCCTTTCTGGTGGCCGATCACCACGCAGCGATGGCCCGCGATGGTGGCGAGGCCGCCTGGCATCGCGCGGTCGTCCGCGTAGAGCCGGTCGCCGTGCAGCTCGATGAAATCCGTGAACGCGTGCTGGATGTAGTCGAGCATGAAGGGGCGGGCCGGGTGCCGTGAGATTTGCACCCGCTGCCATGCCGTGAGGCGCCCGTAAATGTCGCGCCGGGCCGCGTCGAGCTTGCCTTGGATGCGGCGAATCTCGCTCTCGAGATCGAAATCCTGCACGCCGGAGTGTCGGCGCAGCTCGTCTATCTTCTGCTCCAGCTCGACGATGGGTTTTTCGAAATCCAAAGGCTGTGGCTTCATCGCTTCAGTCGATGGTAACGGGCGTGCCGCGCCCGACCAGCGTGGAAATTTCCTCCATCGCCTCCGGCGCCAGCCCCAGCCCGGACGGCGGTTTTTTCGCGCCCTCGGGCGGCGGATCGGTGTAAAGCGTCCAACCGGCAATGCCCAAGGTCACCCAGCGCGCGCTGCCAAAGTAGTCTTTGGAGCCGAAGGAAACCCGCTCATCATTTTTCCACGCGATGTTGTCCTGCACTTTCGTCGTCGTGCCGCCCGTCGCGCGGAGCTCGGAGGGGCTCCACGTGACGACGGAGTATTGTTTGAAAAACTGGCGGTGATTGTAGAGGACGACTTTTTTGTTGGCGCGGTCGATGAGCATTGCGAAGTCCGGCTGGTTGACCATGAGCCGCTGCCCGATCTGGAGGCGGCGCGGGTCGTCGAGGCCGTTGGCCTTCATGATGAGCTCGCCGCGCGTCTTCATGCGGCGCTCGATCCGCGAGAGGCTGTCGCCCGACTTGACGACATATTCGAGTTTCTCCGGCGCGGGGATTGTGGAGAAAAAAATGTCGGTGTTGACCTCGCCCAGCGCGTCCTTGGCCTCCTCGAGCTTCGTGGAGTTCGGATTCCTGTCCAGGAAGCTGCGGAGCGCCGCGCGCGCGGCAACCGGGTCGCCGCTCTCTTTCTCAGCCATCACTTTTTCAAAGTCGGGAAGACTGGGATCCGGCGGAGGAGGCGGCGGGGGAAGATCGGCCTCGAGTTTCGCATTCTGAAGCGGCCGGTAGAACATCTCGTATGCAAACCAGCCGGCGGAGCCAAAGATCGCCGCGGCGAGGATAAGTATGACGAGGGTCTTGAACATGAGTTCGGAGCAGGGAAATTTGGGCTCGGGACGGGGGTGGCGTCAATAGGCGCCTCGCGCGCGCTCCTTCATCGGCAGCACTTCCAGGCAGGTCGTCCACCAGCCGGTCTCGATGGTCTGGACAAACTCCTCCGGCAGATTCTCGGCCCGCATCTCGGCGGCGAGCCGGATGTGATCATACTCGAGTGGGACAAACTCGACCTCGACCTCGCCATTTTCAGAAACGCCAATGATCGTAAACCACACACAGGTCCTGCCATCAGTCGCGGGCCGGCCGATCGCGCCGCAGTTGATGAACTGGCGGCCACCACCGAGATCCCGCTGCCAGTGAATGCCGGTGTGCGTGGCGACAATGATGTCGGCCTCGTGCGTGTCGCAAAGGCGGCGCAGGAAGCCGGTGGACGACGTGGTCTCCCACAGGAACTCGTTGGTCTTCCGCGGCGACCCATGGCACAGCAGCACGCGGCGTCCGTGCAGCTCCAAGCGAATCTCGCGCGGCAGATCGCGCATCCAAGTTTTGTTGGCGGGCGAGGTGTTGCGAAAAGTGTAATCGTAGGAAAGCCGCGCAAAATGATTGTCGCGCGCGTCGGTGTAGCCGCACTGGCAGTCCGCCAGGCCGTTGCCCACGGAGTTGTCGTAATTTCCCTGCACCACCGAAATCCCCGCGTCGCGCAGCAGCGGGAAAACGCGGTCGGGATGCGGCCCAAACGCGCCCAGGTCGCCGAGGCAGTAGATTCCATCGACGCGCCGGGCGCGCGCCTCGCGGATCAGCGCCTCGAGCGCGATGTGGTTGCTATAGACGCCTCCGAAAAGCGCGAGACGGTTCATGATTCGCGGAGCCACGGATGGACACGGATGAAACACAAATGGGATGGGCTGAAGTCCGCCATCCGTGAGCATTCGTGTCGATCCGTGGAGAAACTCATCGCGCCTCGAGCCACGCGAATACGCTCCCGATCTGCTCGCGGCCCGTGCGAATCAGAAAATTCGGGCTCCTCCCGTAGCTCTTG
>JBGSYE010000182.1:0-3666 GCA_041751075.1 Chthoniobacteraceae bacterium | reverse complement strand
GCCGTGGACTACCATCCGTTTGAGGGCTGGGAGATCGAAGGCCGGCCAAGCGTGGTCGCCGTGCGCGGCGAGGTCGCGGTGCGGGATGGAAAGTTCGTCGGGTCCCCCGATCGCGGGCGCTTCCTCCAGCGCGAGCCCACGCACTTTTAGACCCAGGGTCCGCGCCGCCGCCTCCGTTGATTTGACGCGCCCGCCCACTATCCTTCCTCCCCGAAGTGGGGCTTCGGGGACGCCAGAATCCTGGCGAACTTTGTTCCGAGAGCAGCGCTTGAAAGCATTCGCACCCCCAAATCGCGGCGTGAATCTACTTCGCCTTTTCGACGACGATTTCGACGCGGCGGTTTTGCTGGCGGCCTTCGTCGGTGTCGTTCAGCGCGATAGGCTTGGTCTCGCCGAGGCCGCGCGTGGTGAAGTGGATGCCGGCAAGTTCGGCGCGCTTCTTGAGCAGTTCCTCCACGGCTAGCGCGCGTTTCTCCGAGAGATCGAGGTTCACCTCCGGTTTGCCCTTGGAGTCCGTGTGACCCTCGATGAGCACAGCGGCGGTCGGAAATTGTCCGAGCACCACGGCGACTTTTTCGATCGCCTTCTCGGCCTCCGGGCGAAGCTGCGCCTTGCCCGAATCGAAAAGCACATCGCCTTCGAGCCGCATGGTCACGCGCTGGGCCGTCTCCTCGAGCTTGAGCTGTTTCCTGGCCGCTTCGAGTTCGGCGCGCTGGCGCTCCAGCTCGGCCTCCTTTTTTTCGAGCTGCGCCTCTTTCTTTTGCAGCTCCGATTCTTTTGACGGGGTCTGCGCGGACGCGGGCACCGCCATCGCTGTGGTCAAGGCCAGCGCGAAGCTGGCTCGTGTCAGGGTCTTTCGTAGGTTCATAATGTTTGGTTTTCAGGTGACGGCGCTCCGGCGCTATTTCGTGCGTTTGGTTTTCGGCAGGTTCTTGCGCTTGGTGCTGGCAAAATCTTCGAGCTGCTTCTCGCTCATCGACTCCACCATTTGTTTGGACGCGCCTTTCAATGACGTTTTGGGTTTCTCGCCACGCTTCGCGGCCAGCGCCGCTCCGGCGGCCATCTGCTGTTTCTTGGATTTCGCGGGCACACCCGATCATCGTCAGGCGACCGCGGGTTGGATGGGTCGAACTGACCGCACGCAGAATCTTACGGCACCCGCGGCGGCGATTTGCGATAGCCCGGTATGCGCCCGCTCGATTTGCTCGCCCTGCTCAAGCAAGCCGCCTCTGATTGGATTGATGACGGGGCGATGCGTCTGAGCGCGGCGCTGGCTTACTACGCGATCTTTTCGCTCGCGCCGCTCCTGGTCATTGCCATCTCGATCGCTGGTCTGGTCTTCGGCGAAGACGCGGCGCGGGGCCGGATCGCGGAGGAAATTTCGACGCTGGCTGGGCCGCGCGCCGGGGAGGCGATCCAGGCGGCGGTGCTCTCGAGCGCCTCGGAAAAAACGACCGGCGTCGTCGCCACCGTCGCCGGGCTCGCGCTGCTCCTCTTCGGTGCGTCCACGGTTTTTGCGGAGTTGAAAGACGCCCTCAATACCATCTGGGGCGTGGTCGTGAGGCCGGGCCGCCCCTTCCTCACGCTGGTGCGCGACCGCTTCCTGTCCTTCTCCATCGTGCTCAGCATCGGCTTTCTACTGCTCATCTCGCTCATCCTCAGCACGGTGCTCGCGGCGCTCGGCAAATACATGGGCTCGCGCTTGCCGCTGCCCGCCGCCGTCTGGCAGATGTGTGATTTCCTGCTTTCCTTCGCGGTCATCAGCGCGCTCTTCGCGATGATCTTCAAAATCCTCCCAAATGTGCGCATCGGCTGGCGCGACGTGAGCGTCGGCGCCGCGGGCACGGCGCTGCTTTTCACGGCGGGCAAATTCCTCATCGGCCTCTATCTCGGCACCAGCAGCATCGCCTCGAGCTTCGGCGCGGCGGGCTCCGTCATCGTCGCGCTGGCCTGGATTTACTATTCCTCCTGCATCCTGTTTTTCGGCGCGGAATTCACCAAAGCCTGGTCGTGCAAGTTCGGTCCCGGTGTCATTCCCAACAGCCGCGCGATGCTGGCCGCCGACGCCTGGCGCGCGAAACTCGGCCTGCCATCCACGCTGGAGATCGAGCAACGCGCGTCTGGTCCAGCGCGCGATTCCCGATCATGAACGGCGCCTACGACTGGTTCTTCGCGCCGCAATGGAATGCCTTCGACCGGCAGATTTCCCCGGCGGGCCTCGCGGCGCTGGCGCTTTGGTTCGCCGCGGGCCTCCTCATCTCCGCTCTCCTGCGCAGCGAGCGGGTGCGTCGGCTTTTGGTGAAGCTCGGCATCGAGAAGAATCTCGTCGCGCTCGTCACCGCGGCGCTGGGTCTGGTGGTCTTCATCGCCTGCGCGCTCGCCGGCGTGCAGGCGGCGGGCGTGCCGATCGCGTGGGATGCGCCCGTCCCCGGTCTCGGGCTGAGCGTGCTCGTGCTCTTCCGGCTCCTCGTCCTGCTCGCGCTGGTCTTTTGGTTTTCCTCCCACGCGAAGCGTTTCTTCTTCACCCGCTTCCTCAGCGACAGCGGACTCGACCGCGCGCTGCAATACACCATCGCGCAGATCGTCGGCTATGTGATCCTCTTCATCGGTGCCGCCATCGCCCTGCAAAACGCCGGCATCGACCTCTCGGCGCTCGCCATCTTCGCCGGCGCGGTCGGCGTCGGGCTCGGCTTCGGCTTGCAGGACATCGCGCGGAATTTCGTCAGCGGCCTCATCATCCTGCTCGAGCGGCCCATCCAGATCGGCGATCGGGTCGAGGTGGGAACAGCCGCCGGGCAGGTGCAAAAAATCCGCGCCCGCAGCACCACCGTCCTGACCAACGACAACATCGCGATGATCGTGCCGAACGCGAAATTCATCGAGGACACCATTACCAACTGGAGCCACGGCGATCCGAAGATCCGCTTCCGCATTGCGGTCGGCGTGGCCTACGGGAGCGACGTGGAAAAGGTCAGCACGCTGCTCATCGAAGCCGCGCGCGAGCATCCGCAAGCGCTCGCCGAGCCTGCGCCCACGGTCTTCTTCATCGGCTTCGGCGAAAGCTCGCTCGACTTCGAACTCGGCGTCTGGAGCGACGAAATGAGCTACCGCCCGCGCCGCTTTCGGAGCGATCTGAACTTCGCCATCGAACGCAAACTGCGCGAAGGCGGGATCGAAATCCCCTTCCCGCAGCGCGACGTGCATGTGCGTTCCGTTCCGCCTGACCTTCACGGTCGCGCGGAAACCAATGCGCTCGCGCAGGCGGCGCGGCCTTCAACCCCAACCGGAGAAACCCCATGAGTGTGCAAGTCTATGGCTGCAATCACGTCGTCATCGAAGTGGACGACATCGAAAAAGCCGTCGCGTTCTACAAAGATGTCTTCGCGCTGGAACAGCTCGACGAGGGCGAAGGCGACGCCTTCTTCAAACTCGGCGAGCATCAATTCCTCGCGGTATTCGAGGTGGAGAAATTGCAGCCGGATCGGATGCGGCACTTCGGCATCATGGTGCGCGACGAGGCGCAGGTCGCGGAGGTGCGCGACAAGCTGACGAAGCAATACGGCATCGAGCTGATCCCGCCATTTGGCTGCGACTTCCGCGATCCCTTTGGCAACCGCATCCAGGTCGTCGATCTCCACGACGAATCGCTCATCTGGCTGCTCCCGT
>JBGSYE010000181.1:0-2679 GCA_041751075.1 Chthoniobacteraceae bacterium | reverse complement strand
GCGGCGGCGCAGAGCGCGGCGGCGATGGCGCGGCGTCCCTGCATGCGTCGGAAGAAGGTGCCGCGCGCGCCAGACTTGGAGGCATCGTGAAAGTAGCGCGTGAGTCCGCTATTGGCGCCGGCCTCGAAGACGAACGTGGCGACGCCGATGATCGCGAGCACGGCGGAGTATTCGGCGAAGAGCAGTGGCGGGACTGTGCGCACGAGCACCACCGACGCGCAGAAGGAAACCACCAGGCCGATCGCGTTGAGCAGCCAGTTGGCGCGCAGAGCCGAAACGATCTTCTGGGCGCTCGCAGCCATCAATTGGCGGGGCAGGGGCGCGGCACTCCGACGGTGGGCGGAGTCGCCGGGTGATCGCAGGCGCGGACCCAGCATTCGATGAGGCGCTGCACCAGCACTTCGAGAGAGAATTCTTGCTGCATCCGCTGCTGCCCGGCCCGGCCCATTCGCGCGGCTTTTTCAGAGTCTCCCAGCAGGCTGAGCACGGCGTCGGCGAGGTCGCGCGGTTCCGACGTGAGGTAGCCATCCACGCCGTGGCGCACGATGTCTTCCGGTCCGCCGGACCGGGTGCTGACGACAGGCACGCCGGCGAGGAAGGATTCGACGATCACTCGGCCGTAGCCTTCGTAGTGCGAGGTGAGCAGGAAGACATCCGCGGCCGCGTAGATCTCCGGCAGTTTTTCATGCCCCACTGCGCCGAGAAAATGAAAGCGATCCGCCAGGCCTTGGGCTCCCGCCAGACGCTCGATCTTCGGCAGCAGCGATTCGTCTCCCGCCATCAGGAACGAAACATCGGGATGGCGTTGCGCGATCCGGTGCGCCACTTCCACCCAGAGCTCGAGATTCTTCGCCGCGCAGAAACGTCCGACGAAGAGCACCGTCTGGCGTCCGGCAAGCTGTGGCGCGATGCGCTTTTTCCAATCGTCCGCCGCCGTTCGAGGGTCTGCCGGAATGAAACTCACTCCGAGCGGAACGACGCTGACTTTCTCCTCCGCCATTCCCAATCGGGAGACGACGTGGCTCTTGAGTCCCTGCGAGACTACGCGCACGCCGTCCGCCGCGCGGAGGAAGCGGCTGCCGAGGAAAAAGCGCCAGGGATTGAGCCAATGCTCCTGGCGCCAGTTCGCGGTGAAGATGTCCGCGTGCAGTTGCGGCACGTACTTTGCCCCCAGCCACCGGGACAGAAAGAAAGTCAGAGTTCCCTCCTCCCACGGGGACTGCGGGCTGATGAGGTCGGGTCTCCAGCCGTGCAAGACCGTGGGCAGCAGCAGGGCCAGATCGGCCAGAAAAGTGGCGCGGTGCAACGAGCGCGTGGGGTAAAGCGTCAAGCCATCGGTCAAGTGCAGAACTCGGTAATCCGGCCCGGCTGGAGTGTAGGCGATCAGGCGGATTTCGCTCGCGGGTCCGCAGACTTCGCGGAGCTTGCGGGCATAGGCGACGTGGCGTTTGCGCGTATCGCCAAAGACGGCGTTGCCGGTTTGGAAGATCGTCTTATCCGAGCCGATGAGGAGGACGTTCATGAAGCGTCGGCAACTTTCGGCGCGGGCGCCATCTCCCAGGTCGCGACCCCTCCGCGGCGGCACTCCGCGAGCACCGCGAGGATGCGCTCGGCGAGCCGCGGCAGGGAATGCAAACGCTGGACCTGGGACCGTTGGTACTGGCCGATGGCCTCGCGCTCCTGCGGCGTCATGGCGAGCAGCGCGGAGAGTTTCGCGGCGAGTTCGTCGGCGGTGTAGAAAAGGAGCGCGTCCTCGTAGCGGCCGAGCGTCTCGCGGAAGTCGTCGTTGGCGACCAGGCACGGGCGGGCGCAGCTCATCGCCTCCCACGCGACCTTGTCGCCAAAGCCCGGGCCGGTGAGATTCACATGCACCGCGCAGCGGCGGTACTGCGCGGGGAGCTGCGCCGGGGGGACTGGCGCGTCGAAAGTGACGCGATCCGCTAGGCCGAGTTCGGCGGCGAGCGTGCGCAGTTCGGCGACGTAGGCTTCGTCGTCGGGTCCGGCGGTGGCGCCGAGGATCGAGAGGCGAAAAGCCCGCGGCAGTCGTGCGAACGCCCGCAACAGCGTCGGGTGATTCTTCACCCGCGAAAGCCGGCCCACGCACAGGATCAGGGTGTCGTCGGCGGCCTGCTCCGCGGCGGGCGCGAAGAGCGTGGTGTCGATGCCCTGGCCAATCACCGCGACTTTGTCGTGCCGGTACGGGTAGGCGCGCGGGAGGCTCGTGACCATGCGATCGGAGGCGAGGTGCGCGAGCTTCAGGGAAGGGGTGACCTTCGGATGCGCATACCAGGTCACGAGCGGGATGCCTCGCCAGCGCAGCACCGGGCCGGCGAGCACGGAGAAGATCTGGATCATGTGCGAGAAGCAGCCGTCGATGCGCTCTTCGCGGAGGATGCGGAAAAGGTGGCGGTAAAACTCGAGCACGCGCCGCGGCTCGGACCAGCCGCGCTCGCGGCCCGCGGAGAAGACGCGCACATTTGCCGGCACATCGATCTCGCCGGCCAGCATCGTGATGACGTGGATGCTCTCGACGCGCGCTGCCAGCTCGCGAATCCACTGCGTGGTGAAGCCAAGGATCGGGTGCCTGGTGTCGGTGGCGAGATTGAAGAGGAGCAGGCGCCGCGGGAAACGATCGGCGGATGGCGCCTCTCCGCGCGGTGCGAGCCGGCGCCAGATGGC
>JBGSYE010000180.1:0-8759 GCA_041751075.1 Chthoniobacteraceae bacterium | reverse complement strand
GCTTCCCCCGCCCCGTGGATGGAGACGCCACCGCCGGGGCCGTCGCCGACATGGGCGCCGCCGAATACACGCCCGTCCTCGACCTCGCCAGCTTCTGGACGCTCGACACCGACGGCGACGGCCACGCCTTCGGCATCGAGCAAGCCCTCGGCACCGATCGCTTCGTCTCCGACGTCGCCGCCCCCGGCAACCTCACCGCCCCCGTCTTCAACAGCTCCGGCCAGGCCGAACTCACCTTCGGCCTGAACGGCCCCGTCGCCCCGCACACCATCTGGATCCTCGAGCGCAGCACCACCCTGCTGCCCGGCAGTTTCGTGGAAATCTACCGCTTCGACGGCCCCAGCCAGCTCGAGACTCTCCAGCCCGGCATCGAGTCCGATTTCCTACCCCCGCTGAACCCCAGCGCCATCCGGGTCATCGACCAAACCCCGCCCTCCCCCAAAGCCTTCTACCGCTTCAAAGCGCAATACGCGCCGTGACGGTGAAGGATGGCGAATGGCGAACGAAAACACCCCGCCTCGCTGCGGGCGCTTTATGATTCTCCGCAGCCGTGCAGGCGGTGCGCGCGCAAGGTAGTCCGCGGCTTTAGCCGGTTCAGACGCCCGCTACCGGCTGAAGCCGTGGACTCCTTTCCGCCGCCTGGCCGGCCACCCACTTTTGCCCTCGTGCCCTCGTTCCCAAACTTCGTTTGGGAACGCCCATGCGGGCGAAACTTTGTTTCGCGGCGGGCGGTCGCATCCGGGCAACGGAGTTGCGGAGACCCTACGGCTGCTTCGCCTTTTTCGGGGGAGCGTTGACGAGCCAGTTGGGCGAAGGAACGTGCGCCGCTTGCATGAAGTCGCGCATCCGCCGCACCACGTCGGGATGCTGCGCGGCGAGGTCGTGCTCTTCCATTTGATCCGCACTGAGATCGTAGAGCTCAAACTTCTCCTTCGCCGGCGTGTAGTGACCCTTCCACTTCCCGGTGCGCACCGCCTGCTGGAAGCCGCCGCTGTATTGCTCCCAATACATCGTCCGGGTGTTCAGCACCTCCTGCGTCTGGCCGAGCAGCGTGGGCAGGATGCTGAGGCCGTCCACTTTGCTCGTCACTTTCGCGCCGCCGATCGCGCACAGCGTCGGCAGCACATCCGCGAAATACCACGGCGCGCTGCTCACCGCGCCCGCGGCGACCTTGCCCGGCCAGCGCACGATCATCGGCACGCGCAGGCCACCTTCCGTCTGCACGCCCTTCTTTCCGCGGAAGGGCCCGACGCTATCGAGCACGCCTTCGCGACGATCGACGCCGCCATTGTCCGAGCAGAAAAAGACGAGCGTCTTCTCGTCGAGGCGGAGTTCCTTGAGCAGCGCCATGAGCCGGCCAAGGTCGCGATCCAGCCGCGTGACCATCGCCGCGTGGACCTTGTAATCCTGCGGCCAGTCCTTGTCCGCGTACGACTCGAGGCTCGGCACCACATACTCCTGGTGCGGCAGCGTCCACGGCAGATAGAGGAAGAACGGGTGGTCGCGATGCTTGCGGACGAATTCGAGAGAAAAGTCCGCGATGAGATCGTGGGAATACTGGGTCTTCTTGCCGTCGAGATTACCGGTCAGCGGAAAGCGCTCGGTGTCCTTCCAGAGATAGTCCGTGTAGTAAGTGTGCGCGTGGTTCTGGTTCAGGTAGCCGAACCATTCGTCGAAACCCTTCTTGTTCGGGATGCCCGCGGTGTCCGGCTCGCCGAGTCCCCACTTGCCGGTGATCCCCGTTGCATAGCCCGCGTCCTTGAGCAGCATCGCCACGGTCACATCCTCCGGTTCGAGCGGCACGCGCCGCTGGGGGCCGACGCCGCCGAGCATGCCGGCATTGCCGCGGATGCGCGTGTGGCCGAGATGCTGCCCGGTCATCAGCACGCTGCGACACGGCGCGCAGACGGAAGCTCCCGCATAGACATTGGTAAAGCGCGTTCCTTCTTTCGCGAGCCGATCGATATCCGGCGTCTGGATGTGCTTCTGCCCGTAGCAGCCCGCATCGCCCCAACCCATGTCGTCCACCATGAGGAAGATGATGTTCGGCTTCTCCGCCGCTGACGCAGCGCGGAGCAGAAGGAGCAAGGCGAGACAGAAGGGGATAAGTCGGAGTTTCATGGCACGGAGTATTGGGATGCGGAAAGCGGTCCTACTTACCCTCGGCGGCCCACTTCTTCATCGGCGCGATGTTCTTCTCCACGGCGGGGTTGCCTCTGCCGAGATACTCCTTCATATCGCTGTCGTACATCGCTTCCGATTCCGGGCCGCGATCTTTCGTCTCCACGATCCAGCGGTCGAGACGCGCGCGCAGTTTCTCCAGCGTCTCGCGATGCGCGCTGTCGCCGGCGAGATTTTTCACCTGCCAGCGATCGGTCGTCCATTCGTACAGTTCCTCCGGCGGGCGCGTCGGCGCGAAGAGCAGGCTCTCGCTGAGCGGATCGAGCTTCCCGGCGTCGTGCAGCGAGCGGAGGGTTTGGACGATGGATTTGCCGTCCTTGTAGGCATTTGGCTGCAAGTGGGGACGCTGGGGGTAGAAGTTGCGGATGTAGAGAAAGCGATCGGTGCGCACGCTGCGGATGCGCTCGACCGTCTCATCGCAACGATCGCGCGCCGCGAAGACCGCGTCGCGTTTCGCATAACCCGGCGCGAAAACATCGCGCCCCTGCATCGTCGCTGGAATCGGAATGCCCGCCGCCGCAAGCGCCATGGCCGCCATGTCGATGTGCTCGACCAGATCGTCCCGCACCGCACCCGCCGCGATGCCCGGGCCGCGGACCACGAAGGGAACGTGCGTGCCTTCATCGTAGAGAAACTGTTTTCCCCGCGCGTGGCTGATGCCGTGATCGGTCATGAAAAAGACGAGCGTGGTGTCGAGCAGCCCCTCTTTCTTCAGCCGCGCCAGCACTTCGCCCACATGCCGGTCGGTGAAGCGGACCGCATCCAGATACGCCGCCCAGTCGCGCAGCAACACCGGGTCGCGCGGGTAATACGGCGGCAGCGTCACATCCTCCGGTCGCACCGCCGTCCCGAACTCCTTCGCGGCGCGCGCCGAGAGCGCCTTCGCACTCGCATCGCTGCCACCGCGCAGTTTTCCGCCCGCGAGCTGCACCTGCATGAAGAACGGCTGCCCCTCCTTCCGTCCCGCCCAATCCGCGCTGTCGTAAATCTTCGCATCCCACTCGAAGTTGTAATCCGTCTTGCCGAGTCCCCCGCCCTTCCCCTTCTTCCCGGTGCGCGGCGCATCCGGCAATCCACTCCCGATGCAGGTGTGGTAACCGGCCCGCTGAAAGAGCGCAGGCACCGGCGTCACCCCATCGGGCAGGTGAATCTTTTCCACGCCCCGCCCGCTGCGATGCTGGTGCGCGCCGATGCTCGTCTGATACATCCCGGTGATCAGCGCCGAGCGGCACGGCGAACACACCGGCGCGGTGACAAAGGCATGGGTGAACTTCGTCCCCTCACGCGCCATGCGGTCCACATGCGGCGTCTCGATGGTCTTCTCACCGTAGCAGGAAAAATTCGCCGACATGTCATCGACGAAGATCCAGAGGATGTTCGGTCGCGCCGCGTGGACGGAATTGATCCCGGCAAACGGGATAGCAAGTGCAAGGGCGAGGAGGCGGAGGTATTTCATAGCGGGATTGGTTAAAAGGTAGCACTTCACGGCAGCACCGGACGCCATCCGGGCCGGACGATGGGTTTCATCCCGCGCAGCTTTCCCGCTGCATCCCCCACTTCCTTCGCATACTTCGGATCGGCGGCGAAGTTGCGGGTCTCGTTCGGGTCGGCCTGATGATCGTAGAGTTCGATCGCAGCAGTGGCGCCTGACTTCCAATCGCGCCACTCGGTATAGCGGAAGCGATCCGTGCGGATCGAATAACCCATGTGCTCCGGCGCATCCTTGTAGTAGGCCGGCCTGGGATGCTGCGTCAGCGCCACTCCGCGCACCTTGGCAGAGGGTGAAGCGAGCACCGGCGCGAGACTGACCCCATCGACGCTTGCCGGTTTCGGGAGCAGGCAGAGTTCGGCGAGCGTGGGATACATATCCATCAACTCCGCGAGCGAATTCGTCCGGTGTCCTGCGGACTTCATCTGCGGGGTGGCGATGATGAGCGGCACGCGGGCGTCGAGTTCGAAGTTGGAAGTCTTCGCCCACAGCGTTTGCTCACCGAGGTGATAGCCGTGGTCGGACCAGAAGACGATGACGGTCTTGTCGGTCAGTTCGAGCCGATCGAGCTCATCGAGCACGCGTCCGATCTGCGCATCCATGTAGCTGATGTTGGCAAGGTAGCCGTGGCGGATTTCACGGACGGCGTCGGGTGTGAGTTCCCGGGCTTTCGCTCCCTCCCCGAGAATCTCCCGGCTGTTGTGCCACGCCACCCGCGGCGCATCTTTCGGCCACTCCGCGTTCTCCGGCATCGACACGTCCTCGCGGCGATACATGTCCCAATAGCGCTTCGGCGCATTGAAGGGCGAGTGTGGCTTCCAGAAGCCGACGGCGAGAAAAAATGGCTCCGCCTTCGCCTTGCGCTCGCGCAGCGCCTCGACGGCCAGCTTCGCCACCCGCCCATCGAAGTACGCTTCATCCGGCACATCGCGGCGCTCGCACTTCGGATCGCTCGCAAGATTCGGCGGCAGTTCCCCCGCGACCTCCGGCTTGTCCGCACCGTGATTGGCAAAGTGCATCACCGCCGGCACGCTCCACGACGCCGGATCGCCCTGCACCTCGTGAATCCAGTTGTGGAAGATCTTCCCGATATTCTGCGTGAAGTAACCGTTGCTCTTGAAGTGTTGCGGCAGCGTCACGGCATCCGGGGCCGTGGTGCGAAAGTGCGTGGGCAAATCCCAGATGCGGAGACTGTCGAGCCGGCGTCCCGTCATGATCGACGCCCGCGAAGGATTGCACACCGCCTGCTGGCAGTACGCCTTGTCGAAGACCAGCCCGCGCTTCGCCAGGCGGTCGAGATGCGGCGTCTTCACCAGCGGATGCCCGTAGCAGGCGAGATCGTTGCGGAGATCGTCCGCGGCGATGAAGAGCACGTTCAGCGGCTGCGCGACAACCGTCGCGTGACAAAGCGCGAACGAAGAGAGTAGGAGCAAAAGTCGTTTCATGGCTTGCGGGATGATGTGGCCGGCGTCGCGAATCGCGCGTTACCAGCCTGGAGAATGGTGGAAAGACGGTCGCTCAATTTAGCCGTCAACGCCGGATTTGCGGAAGACAGATCGGTGGCCTCCGCGGGATCGCTCCCCAGATCATAGAGTTCATTCCGGTCGTCTTCGTCGAAGTGAATCAGCTTATGCTTTCCGATCCGAATCGCGGAATGCGGACGCGTCTGGCTGGTGACGAAGTCGTTCGTGCCGATGTGCGGCGGCGCCTTGGTGAATCCCTTCTCAGGATGGTAGTAGGGAAAGTGCCAGACGAGCGGACGCTCCGGCAGTGTGTGCGCTGGATCGCGCAGCAGAGATGCGATGCTGAGGCCATCAATGGACCCGATTTTTCCACCTGCCAGCTCGGCAAAGGTCGGCAGCGAATCGCAACCGTGAACCGGCTGATCGCAAACGGTGCCGGCGCGCGCGTGTCCCGGCCAGCGGACGATGAACGGCACGCGGATGCCGCCTTCGTAGAGATTCCACTTGCTGCCACGGTGCGGGGCGTTGCCGGTATAGTCGGGGTGGCCACCATTGTCGGACATGAAGGCGATGAGCGTGTGCTGCGTCTGCCCGCTGGCGTCGAGCGCGGCGAGCACGCGGCCGATTTCGTGATCGAGCGTCTCCACCATCGCCGCGTACGTCACGCGCTCATCGGACACCTCGGCAGGCAGGATGCGCCGATACTTTTCAAACAACCACCGGCAGCGCGTGTGAATGGGATCGTGGACGTAGTAGTGCGACCACTGGAGGAAGAAGGGCTGCGCGTGCTTCCGCTGGAGAAAGGCGATCACTTTGTCCGTGAGCGAGTCCGCCGGAAATTCGCCCGCGCCGAGAGCGAGGTCACTGCGGTCGCCACCTTTGGAGTAGCTGTAGGGATGGCCTCCGAAATCCGGGTCGCCCTCCGCGAAACCTTGCGCCAGCGGCCCATGCGTGGGCGACCAGCCGAGATAGGCGCCGTGGTGCGTATTCAGATGCCACTTGCCGAAGAAGGCCGTGCGATACCCCGCCTGCGTCAGCACTTCCGCGATGGTCACCTCGTCGAGCGGAAGATCCGTCGGGTAAGGCGGCGATTGCAGCGGCTGGCCGAGGTTTTGCGAGCCGGGCTTGTCCTTCGTGACAAATTCGAAGTGCAGCCGCGCGGGTGTCCTGCCGGTGAGAATCGCCGCACGCGAAGCCGAACAAATCGGCGCGGGTGCGTAAGCCTGCGTAAAGCGCATCCCCTCCCTCGCGAGCCGATCCAGATTCGGCGTCTGGTGATGCCGATGCCCGTAGCAAGCCGGATCATTCCAACTCAAATCGTCGGCGAGGATGAAGAGAACATTCGGCCGCAGCGACTCCGCGGCGACACACGACACGAGCGAAAGAAACGCCGCAAAGATCGTCCGCAGGCAGCGGACCCCGATCATGGCAGGAGCGTGAGCGTGAGCGCGCGGAGATCCATCACGCTCTTTCCGGGGATGTCGGTGGCCCGCAGCGTCAGTGGTCCCCTGCCCTTTTCCAGCCGCACGTTGCCGAGATTCAGCGGTCGGAATTCCTTCATCTGCGACTCGCCGTCCGGACGCGGGAGCGTGTCCTGATTCGTGTAAAGCGGGGGATCCCAGCCGGGCGCGACCGTGCCCCCGGCGCGGCTTTCCTGAAAGGCGAGTTCGATCGCCGCACCCGCATCGGCCTCGGGACAGGTGTAGAGGATCTCCACCGCGTAATCGCCCGCCGTCTCGACCTCGATCTCCCACACGAGCGAGTCCTCCATCTTCGTCCAATTCACAAAGTAAGAGCAATTCGGAGCGCCACTGCTGCGGCGCACCGTGCCGCGCGGCTCGCCATCGCGCGCAGGCAGCCAGGTGCGCGGAAATTCGCGAAAGCCCACCGGGATCGGGCGCGGGTCCACGGCGCCGCCGCCTTTTCCTTTCACCTTCGCTTTCACCTCGGTGGCGCCAAACATCTCGCCGCGCCACGCCGTGAAAGCATCCGTGAGCCGCTTCGCCACCTCGGGCTGCGCGGCATTCACGGGGGTCGTCTGGCCGGGATCGGCCACCATGTCGAAGAGCTGGCCCGTGCTGTCGAGCCGATGCGTCTGCGTGCGCACGGAGACATTGCGCGCCCAGGTGGAGAAGATCATGCGCTCTGGCCAGTCGCCACCGGTGCCGAGCAGCAGCGGTGTGAGATCGCGCCCATCGAGCGGCTTGTCGCCGACGCGCGACACACCGGCCAGCGACGTGAGCGTGGGCAGCAGATCGATCGCCCCGCAGATCTCCTTCACCATGCGGTCCGCAGGCAGCTTCGCAGGCCAGCGCAGATACATCGTCGAACGCACCCCGCCCTCGTCCGTGCTGCCTTTGCGGCCCTTCATCCCGCCGGTCCAGCGCGCCGTGTTGGGCCCATTGTCGGAGAAGTAGAGCACGATCGTATTCTCCGCCGCGCCGATCTCGTCGAGCTTGCGCAGCACGCGCCCCACGTTGTCGTCCTGATTCTCCAGCATCGCCAGCGCGCACCGGGTGTGATCCGCATTTTCCTGCGCCGGCACCGTCGCCGTCTGCGCGATCGGTCGGTCCTTGAAGCGCTCCCAGTACTTGTCCGGCACCGCCCACGGTGAGTGCGGCGTGGTAAAGGGCACGTAGCAGAGAAAGGGCTTCGCTTTGTTCCGCTCGATGAAGTCCAGCGCCTTGTCCGTGCAGAGATCCACGATGTATCCCTTTTCGCGCACCGGCTTCCCATTGTGCTCCAGCGGCGGATCGAAATACTCACCCCAGTGCCCCGCCGTGTGCCCGTAGTATTCATCGAAGCCGCGCGCCATCGGGTGATACGGCCACTGGCTCCCATTGTGCCATTTCCCAAAAGCGCCCGTCGCGTAACCCGCCACCTTGAACGCATCGGCGACCGTCTTCTCATCCAGCGACATCCGCTCCTGCCCCGTCGAGACGCCGTACACGCCGGTCCGCGGATGATAGCGCCCGGTGAGGAACTCTGCGCGCGTCGGCGAGCACACCGGGCATACGTAAAAGCGATCCATCGTCACCCCGCCCGCCGCGATCGAATCAATGTTCGGCGTGCGCACCATCGTATTGCCATTGCGACTGTAGTCGCCCCAGCCCGCATCGTCGGCGAGGAAGATGACGACGTTCGGCGTCGCCGCGGCGATCGACGAGGCCGTGGCGAGGAGAAGGAGGGCGAGCAGGGAGAGAACGGCTTTCATGGAGTGGAGGGCCAATGTCCGCGCGGCACACGCGCACGGACAAGCACATTCACAGGGATACCGCCGGATGCGCCGGGGCTTACTTGCCCGCGCTTCCCGCCGCGCTGCCCACCGCGCGCCGCAGGGCGAATTGCGCGCGGTTGTGCTCGGTGATCGAGGTGAGGTAGTCGAGCCGGGCGCGGGTGAGGTTCTGCGCGGCCTGGATGTTTTCCAGTACTTCGCCAACTCCGAATTGCTGGCGCTGCCGTGCGAGCTTCAGCGATTGCTCGGCGGCGTTCAGCGCCTTGCGCGAATAGCCGATCTGGTCCGCGAGCGAATGCACCCGGGTATGCGCCTCGACGACTTCGCGCGTGATCTCGTCGCGCAGCCGGGCTTGTTCGAGTTCGGTGATTTGCACGCGGGCCTGGCCGGC
>JBGSYE010000179.1:0-7623 GCA_041751075.1 Chthoniobacteraceae bacterium | reverse complement strand
GCGGAGCAAATGCTCGCCTTCGCCGACAGCCGCCACGAGAGCCGCGTGCGGGTGCTGGGCGTGCTCCTCGCCGGCGATGCCGAGGCAGATCACGAACGCGCGCGACAGGACTTGAATGCCTGCCTGCACACCCGCGAGGCGATCAGCGCGCGGATGCTCGGCACGATCGCCCTCTCCAGCGAGAATGCGGCGGCGCGCCTCGCGGAACTCGTCGCCGTGGAACTCCCCGGTGAGGCGCAGCTCGAGATGGCGCGGCTCTCGGGCAACAAGGAACTCCAGCGTCAGATCGCGCACGTCGTCATCAAATCCGTGACCGCCATCTGCAGCGCGATCGGCATGCAACCGATCCCCCTCGCGGATTTCCCGATCCTCACTGCGCTGCAGGGAGTGCTCGTCGCGAGCATCATGCATGTGAGCGGACGCGAGATGAGCGCGAAGCTCGGCGCGGAATTCATCGCGGCGATCGGCGCGAATGTGGGCGCGGGACTCGTCCTGCGCGAAGGTGCGCGCGCCGCGGCCAAGCTCGTGCCGATGTGGGGCAACGCGGTCTCCGGCGCGGTCGCGGGTGCGGGGACGTATGCGATCGGGCGCGCGGCTTCCGCGTATTTCATCGATGGGCTCTCGCTCACGGATGCGCGGGCGGTCTTCCGGCGGAAAAAGGCGACTGGGTTCCTCGAGTCGAAGAATCGGTGAAGCGCTGCTTTCATGCTCCCTACTTGAACATGAACTTGCACTGACGAGTGCAAGACAGAGCAAGTTCAAGTTCATGAGTAGGAGCATGTCATCCCGATGAAGCCCTCGGAAATCCGCGCGACGCTGGATCGCCTCGGCAGCCGCCCGACGCAAAGCCTCGGCCAGAATTTTCTGCACGATCGCAATCTCGCGGAGTGGATCGTCGCGCAACTCGATCTGCAGCCCGATGAGCCGTGGGTCGAGCTCGGGCCGGGGCTCGGCGCGCTCACGGAGTTTGCGTTCGCGCGTTCGCGGAATGGGCTCGTCATCGAGAAGGACGGCCGGCTCGTGCCGGAGCTGGCGGAGCGTTTTCCCGGACTCGAGATCGTGCATGGCGATGCCGCGGAGTTCGATTTGCGGGAGCTCTTCGCGCGGGGGCCGGTGAAGGTGCTCGGCAATCTGCCCTACTACATCTCCAGCCAGATCCTGCTCGGGTTCACGGCTGAGCCGAGTCCGGTGAGCGCGATCGTCTTCACCCTCCAGCGCGAACTCGCCGAGCGCCTCGCCGCCGAGCCGCGCACCAAGGCCTACGGCGCGCTGACGCTGCTGCTCGGCCGGCGCTGGCAGGTGAAGTATCTGCGCACCATCCCGCCGACCGTCTTTGCCCCGCAGCCCGGGGTGGAATCGGCGCTCGTGCGCATCACGCCGCGCCCTCTCGATGAAGTGCCGGAGTGCGATGGCCAACGTTTTCGCAAGCTCGTGAAGCTGGGCTTTGCGAAGCGGCGCAAACAGCTCCGCAACAATCTCGCCGGCCTCGACCTCGACTGGCCGGCGCTCACCGCGCATCTCGGCGTGCTCGAAACGACGCGCGCGGAGGAACTCAGCCTCGATCAATGGATCGCGCTCACGAATTTCGCCGCAGGGAAAGAGGCGCCTGCCGACGCGGCATCCGCACAGGACGTGCATGGCGAGATCTTCGATGTGGTCGATGAGCGCGATCAACCGATCGGCCGGGCCTCGCGCCACGAAGTCCACGAGCGCAATCTCCGGCATCGCGCCGTCCACATCCTCGTCTTCAATGAACGCGGCGATCTTTTCCTGCAAAAACGCTCGCGCTGGAAGGACAAGCATCCGGGTCTCTGGGATTCGAGCGCCGCGGGCCATGTGAATGCCGGCCAGGAATACGCCGCCACCGCTGCACGCGAACTCGAAGAGGAGATCGGCATCTCCGCGCCGGTCGAGGAGATCGCAAAGATCGACGCGTGCGCGGGCACCGGCTGGGAATTCGTCCGCCTCTACCGCGTCCGGCACGACGGCCCCTTTCGCCTCGCGCCTGCCGAGATCGAGTGCGGCGCATTCTTCACCCTGGATCAAGTCCGCCGCTGGAGCCGGGAACGCCCGCAGGATTTCGCCCCCGGCTTCCTGGAATGTCTGAGGCACATGGCATCCGACATTTAGCCATTGGCACACCGCACATAATCCGGCTGCGCAAGCAGAGTGGACGATCCAGTGAAACCGCGGTCATTCTGAGCGCCGTTCCGCCCCGCTGGCCCGCGCGGAACTGCGCTCAGAATGACCGCGTTTTCTCAATGGCGAGCGTCACTGCCGAGTCGCGCTGAACCCGAAGCACACCGAGCGACCGCCCGGGCGGCGTTCGTGGGCCGACGCTAAATGCGAATTGCTAATTCCCAAATGCCCACGGCATCCTCCGGCGCATGGCAAAAGAAGAAGCCATTCGCGTAGAAGGTGTCGTCAAGGACGTGCTCCCCGGCACCATGTTTCATGTGCGCCTGCCCAATGGCGCGATCGTCCTCGCGCATATCTCCGGCAAGATGCGCAAGCACTTCATCCGCATCGTCCCCGGTGACAAGGTGGAGGTCGAGCTTTCGCCCTACGACCTGAGCAAGGCCCGGATCATTTTTCGCGAGCAGTAGCGGGAAAGTATTCAGTGGTCAGTGGCCAGAGGCCAGTATTGAGTTGTCCCCATCCTCACTTGCCGTGACTTTTCCACAGACCGACTACCGACCACTGATTCCAAACAAGGAGAACCCCATGTCCGACGAACGCACAAAATCCAACGAAGGCGGCGCCAAGGCGAATCTCGAAAGCTCGAAAGCGCACGCCAAGGCTGCGGCGGAGGAATTGCGCCACGCCGCAGAAACCAAAGCCCGCGAACTGCGCGAGGCCGCCGAGGCTAAGGCCAGCGACTTCCGCGACGTGGCGCGGGCCAAGACGAGCGAGTATCGCGAGCGGGCCGAGCATGCCTACGGCGACGCCCGCGAACGCGTCCGCACTTTTCAGGAGGATGGCGAGGACTACATCCGCAAGAATCCGCTGCAGGCGGTGCTCATCGCGGCGTGCGCGGGCTTTATTCTCGGCCTGGGGCTGCGGAAGTGACGGCCCGGAGAAGCCGGTCCCGTCCAGCGAAGATCGCCGCGGCGCGAAGGCCGCGGGAGGGGATGAGGGTCGGGAAGCGGCGGTCCACTACGACTTGAAGGCGGATCGGCCTCCCGGATCAAGGTGCCTTGGGCGCTCCGGGCGGGGCACCCGCCGCGTTTTTCGCCGCGGCGGCTTTTCGCTTCTTCTTTTTCTTTGCTTTTCGGGCTGCCTCACTCGTGTCCCTCGCGGGGGCTAATTTACCCGCGGCGGGATCCAACTGATCGAGCACGGTCTGGAGGCGCGCTCGGGCAGCGTCGGCTTTCACATTGACCTCGCCGGGCGAGACTGGCTTTTCGGCGAAAGGCGCATCCGACATATCGAAGAGGTCGCCGGCTTGGGTGAGCTTCCAGCCGCGCTCGAGCACATACCACTCGTGGGCGACATTGTGCTGCACATACACCCACTCCCGCGGCGTGCCCGGTTCCCCGCGGATTTGTGGAGCGAAGCTGCGCCCATCCAGCGGTGGTTCGGTCGGAAGCGGCGCGCCGGCCAGATTTGCAAAGGTCGGAAGCACATCGGTGAAATCGATTAGATCCTCCGTAGTGCGGCCCGCGGCCACAGTGCCCGGCCAACTGACGATGAGCGGCACGCGGCTCCCGCCTTCAAACATGGTTTCTTTCATCCCGTAGATGTGCCGGCCGCGGATGAAGGCGTGCTCGATCCCATACTTCGCGGTGCCATTGTCGCTGGCAAAGACGATGACCGTGCGCTCGCGCAGGCCGAGTCGGTCGAGCGCGCCGACCAGTTCGCCCACCTGCTTGTCGAGGTAGGCGACATTATCGGCAAAGAGCGTGTCCTGATCCTTGCTCGTGGCGAGGCTCGCGGGTGTGCGGACGATGGGGTTATGCACCAGATGCGTGGGATAGTAGTAAAAGAATGGGTGCTCGCGGTGCCGCTCGAAAAAGTCGATCGCCACGTCGCGGCAGAGAGCGGGACCGTAAGTGCCAGGGGCAGCTTCCAGCGGGGCGCCGTTCCTGGTGTATTTGGTTTCCCAAAAGTAACCACTCGCCGTCGGATCGGTGAGGTATTCGTCGAAACCCCAATCGCTAGGGGTGTCCCGCATCTGCCGCCATTTCCCGGCCATGCCGGTCGCGTAGCCGGCCTGCTTCAGCACTCGCGCCACCGAGGATTCCTCTTTGTAGGAAGGTGCGTTGCCGGTGTGAAACTCGTAACGGCCAGTCATCAGGGCGCAACGCGACGGGTTGCAGGTGGGCATCGAGTAGCAGAAGTCGAAGCGCAGTCCGCCCGAGGCCAGCGCGTCGATGTTCGGAGTCTTGTCCTTAAACCGATCCGATCCGTAGCAGCCGAAACCATCGATGCCGATGTCGTCCGCGAGGATGAAAACGATATTGGGCCGTGGCGGAGCGGCAGGGGCGACCTGGGCCATCACCAGGAAAGCGAACAGAAGGGAACGGAAGTCCATGGCAGGATGTGAGACCTGAAAGGATCGCAGGACGAGCAGAAACAAACCCGTCCCTGATTTCGATTCGCGTCTTGCCGGATTCGGTTGAGGTCGCTGTCCTGTTGCGCGTCCCCCTCACCAATGACGACCGCCGAAGACATCCTCACCGAACTCGAGGCGCTGGGGCGCGAGAGTTACAGGCGCTTGATGATTAAAAACCATGGGGTGAAGGAACCGTACTTCGGCGTGCCGATCAGCGAGCTGAAGAAGATTCAGAAACGCATCAAGAAGGACTACCGGCTGGCGCTCGATCTTTACGCCACCGGCAACTACGACGCGATGTATCTCGCCGGCTTGATCGCCGACGATGCCCGCATGACCCGTGCGGATCTGCAACGCTGGGTGACGCGCGCCTACGCCGGTTCGCTCGCCGGAGCGACTGTGTCCGGCGTGGCCGCCGGCAATCCGCACGGGCGCGCCCTGGCCATCGAGTGGATCGAATCGCAGAAGCCGCTCGTGGCCGCGGCGGGTTGGGGGACGCTGAGCGCGCTGGTCTCGGTGCTGCCCGATGTGCAGCTCGATCTGCCGGAGTTGAAGCGCTTGCTCGGGCGCGTGCAGAAGACCATCCATCAGGCCCCGGACGTGGTGCGGTACCAGATGAATGGATTTGTGATCGCTGCCGGTTGTTTCGTCGCGCCGCTGACGGAGCTCGCCCTCGAGATCGGCGAAAGGATCGGCCCCGTCACCGCGGATCTCGGCAACAACGACTGCCAGACCCCCTTCGCCCCTGACTACATCCGCAAAGTCCAGCTACGCGGCACCGTCGGGAAGAAGCGGAAGTCGGCGAAGTGCTGAGCCGGAAGCTGCTCCTGGGGGCGTCGGCGCCCAAACCTTTGTCCTTTTGAAGTGGGTGATGACAGAGCGTCGCCTCCAGGTGCGCCCCCAAAAAAGCGGCTGCGATGTTTCCTAAACCGCGCTGAAGGGATCTACGCCGAGGGCGCTGGCCCCTTCAGGGTGTGGTCGTGGCGGATGTCTTCGCCCTTGTACAAGTAGAAGACCTCTTCGGCGATGTTCGTGCAGTGGTCGGCGACGCGCTCGATGGCTTTGGCGATGGTCATCAGGTTCAGGGCGCGGGTGATCGTTCCCGGCTCCTCGATCATCTGGGCGGTGAGTTCGCGATGGGTCTGCTTGTTGATGCTGTCCACGCTCTTGTCGCGGGCGATGATCTCGATGGCGAGTTCGACATTCTGATCGACGAAGCAGGTGATCGAGTCGCGCAACATCTCCTGCGCGATCTCCGCCATGAGAGGGATGTCGATGAGCGGCTTGAGCAGCGGCTCGGTGTTCAGCTCGCGGGCGCGGCGCGCGATCTTCGTGGCCTGGTCGGCGATGCGCTCGAGGTTGTTGGAAATCTTCGAGGCGGTGAGCATCAGGCGGCAGTCCTTGGCCACCGGGCCATGCGTGGCCATGTAGCTCACGACCATTTCATCGACCTGGATCTCGAGCTGGTCGATCTGCGTGTCCTCGGCCTCGACGGTGTCGCAGAGTTTGTCGTCGCGCTCGACGAGCGCACGCATGGCGAGGGCGAGGTTGCGCTCGGTGAGGCCGCCCATCATGAGCAGGGTCTCTCGGATCGCGTTGAGTTGTTGTTCCCAGAATTGGCTCATTGGAAAGGTGGTGGACTCTTCCTCTTAATCTTCCTCTTCCTCTTCCTCCCGGCCGAAATAGAGGAAGATTAAGATTAAGAGGAAGAGGAAGAATTAGCCAAACCGCCCGGTAATATACTCCTCCGTCTGCTTCTGCGCGGGGTTTGTGAAGATCTTCTCGGTCTTGTCGAACTCGATCAATTTCCCGAGGTAGAAGAAGGCGGTTTTGTCCGAGCAGCGACCGGCCTGCTGCATGTTGTGGGTGACGATGACGATGGTGAATTCCTTCTTCAGGCTGTGGATCAGCTCTTCGACTTTGCCCGTGGCGATCGGGTCGAGCGCGGAGCAGGGCTCGTCCATGAGGAGGATCTCGGGGCGATTCGCGATCGCGCGGGCGATGCAGAGGCGCTGCTGCTGGCCGCCGGAGAGACCCAGGGCGCTGGCATGCAGCCGGTCCTTCACTTCATCCCACAAGGCCGCGTCGCGCAGGCTCTGCTCGGCGACTTCGTCGAGGGTCTTGCGATCCTTCTGGCCGGCCATGCGCAGCGCATAGACGACGTTTTCGTAGATGGATTTCGGGAAGGGGTTCGACTTCTGGAAGACCATGCCGATGCGTTTGCGCAGGGCGATGACTTCGAGATCGGGATCGTAAAGGCTCTGCCCATTGACCACGATGTCGCCGGTGTGCCGCACGCCGTCGATGAGGTCGTTCATGCGGTTGAAATTGCGGAGCAGCGTGCTTTTCCCGCAGCCCGACGGACCGATCAAGGCGGTGACCTGCCGCTCGGGAATCTGGAAATCGACCCCATGCAGCGCCTGCGTCTTTCCGTAGAAGAAGCTGTAGTCGCGCACCTGGATGAAGTGCGGGTTCGGCTCGGGTGCGGTGGGTTCCATCAGAGCGGCGGATGACGTGACGCGCGAGGGCTCGCGGCTGGCGGGGTCGGTCATGGTGGGCATGAGGTTGGCGGTAGTTGGAGAAACATCCAACACTCAACATTCAACAACCAACATCCAATGAACCTGTCGGACGCTCGGACGCCCCACTGGATGTTGAATGTTGAATGTTGAATGGTGGATGTTTTCAGCGGTCATGGCGTCAAAACGCTCCCGTCGCATATTTCCGCCGCAGACGTTCGCGGAGCAGGATGGCGGAGAGATTCAGGATGATGACGAGGAGGATGAGGAAAAGTGTGGTCGCGAAGACCATCGGTTTGGCGGCTTCGGAGTCGGGCGATTGAAAACCGAGGTCGTAGATGTGGAAGCCGAGGTGCATGAATTTCCGGTCCAGATGGAAGAAGGGGAACGTGAGATCGAGCGGGAGGCTGGGCGCGAGCTTCACCACGCCGACGAGCATGAGCGGCGCGACTTCGCCCGCGCCGCGCGCCATGGCGAGGATGAGGCCGGTGAGGATGCCTGACGCACTGGCGGGCAGGACGACGTTCTGGATGGTCTGCCACTTCGATG
>JBGSYE010000178.1:0-5074 GCA_041751075.1 Chthoniobacteraceae bacterium | reverse complement strand
GATCGTGGCGAGATCGCCGTGAGTCGCGCGCTGCTCGACGATGCGCTGCTCAGCCGCGCCGCCGCACTCGGGGCGGACGTGCGGCAGGGCGTGACCGTCTCTGGCGTTTCGCCGGAGTGGCGCCTCCAGGCTTCCAATGAGTGTTTTGCCGCGCGCCACCTCGTCGCCGCGGATGGCCGGAACTCGACCGTCGCGCGCCTGCTCAATCTCCAGCCCGCGATGACCCGCGACCGCGTCGGCCTGCAGGCTCATGTACCCGATCGGATCGGCTTTGCCGGAAAGATCGCCCTGCAATTCCTGCCCCGCGGTTACTGCGGGATCGCAGACATCGGCGGCGATCAATTGAACGTATGCCTGGTCGGCCGCAGCGCGGACCTCGACACACTCAAGACCTGGGCGAGCGACCGATTTGCGCTTCCACCGGATCAGCTCTGGCGCTCGATGACTCCCCTCTCCCGCCGGGCGATCCCGCCAGCGCACGGCAGGCTCCTCCTCGCCGGAGACGCCGCGCGCGTCGTCGAGCCTTTCACCGGCGAAGGCATCTCCTACGCGCTGGCCAGCGGCGCTCTCGCTGCGGACTGCATCATCGGCGGAAAGCTCGATGCGTATGCTTCCGAGCATGCCGCGCTTTACCGCGGACGTCTCTGGATCAATCGCCTCGCCAAAGCCGCGGTGCTCTCGCCACGGCTGTCGAGCGTGCTGCTGAGGGTGGCTCCGGAGCTCGTACGCGCTTTGACGACTAAGGTGGTCGCCTCGCCCGATGGTCGCGTCGGTCTATGACCGACGCTACAAACCTTCACTCTGCGCCGGTGAACTCACCCACGCGCCGGAATTTCGCGTAGCGCTGCCGGAGCAATTCGGCGGTCGGGAGCTTGCAGAGTTCGTCGAGCTGCGTGGCCACCGCGTTCCGCAGGGTAGCGATGGCGGCGTCGTGATTCTGATGCGCGCCGCCGAGCGGCTCGGGGATGATGCCATCGATCAGCTTGAGGTCGTGAAGATCGCGCGCGGTGAGCTTGAGGGCGGCTGCCGCTTCGGGCGCGTGCTGGCGATGTTTCCACAAGATCGCGGCGCAACCCTCGGGACTGATCACCGAGTAGTAGGCATTCTCCAGCATCAGCACGCGATCCGCGACGCCGATGCCGAGCGCGCCACCGCTCCCGCCTTCGCCGATGACGACGGCGACGATCGGCGTCGGCAGGACCATCATCTCGCGGAGATTCACGGCGATGGCTTCGCTGATGTGCCGCTCCTCCGCGCCGACGCCGGGATACGCGCCCGGAGTGTCGATGAGCGAGACGAACGGCAGCGAAAACTTCTCCGCGAGCCGCATCAGACGCAGGGCCTTGCGGTAACCCTCGGGATTCGCGCAGCCGAAGTTGCGGCGGATGTTCTCCTTCAGCTCGCGCCCTTTTTGATGGCCGACGACGACGCACTTCCGCTCGCCGAGCGTGGCGAAGCCGCCGGGCATCGCGCGATCGTCGCCGAAGCACCGGTCGCCGCGCAACTCGACGAAATTCGAAAAGGCGAGATGGAGGTAATCGAGCGTGTAAGGCCGGGCGTTGTGCCGGGCGATCTGCACGCGCTGCCAGGCGGTGAGATTCTCGTAAACCGTGCGCCGGGTGTCCTCGAGCTTCTCCTCCATCCGGCGCAGCTCGTTTTCAAAGTTCACATCGTTGGCCTTCGAGGAACTTTTCAGATCGGCAATCTTTTCCTCGAGTTCGACGATCGGTTTTTCAAATTCGAGCGGCTGGAGTTTCATGGGCGGGCAGCAGTGGAGTGTTGAGTGTCGAGTGTTGAGTGTCCACCGCGTTTCCAACGGCAGGCCCGTTGCGGCCTCTCAACTCTCAACTCACTCCACCGTCACGGGATCGCCTTTGCGCAGGACAGCGGCGAGTTCCTGGAGCGCTTCGGGGGCGAGTGCGATGCCGCTCGGCGGCTTCTGGGCCTTCTTGTCGTCCGCCGGGGAGTCCGCATAAAGCGTGTAGCTGGGGAGCGAGAGTTGGATCCAGTGCGAAGCTCCGGCGTAGCCTTTGTCCGTAAAGTTCACGAGCTGCCCGTCCGCCCACGAGAGCTTGCCAGCGACTCTCCCGGTGAGCTTCGGAGCCGGACCCGCCGCGCCCTTCTTCTGCGCAGCCTGTGCAGGCCACGAGCGGATGGCGTATTGCCGGAAGAAGCGTCCGCGATTGTAGAGCACGACCTTGTTATTCTTCCGGCTGATGAAAACGGAAAACTCAATCGGCGGGATGGAAAGCCTCTGGTCGATGCGCAGATTGATCGTCGAAAGTTTATTGGCACGCATGATGAGCTCCGGCGTGCATTTCGTCCGCACGGCGACGCGCGTCAGGACGTCATTCGGACGCACGATGTAGAGCTGCTTTTCCGGCGCGGGCACCGGCGTGAAGAGGATGTGCGCATTGATCTCCCCGAGCGCGTCTCGCGCCTCGTCGATCTTCGTCGAATCGGGCCACTGATCGATAAAGGTCTCGAGCGCCGTTCGGGCCTCGACCCACTTTTCCTGCTTCTTGATCTCGAGCGCCTTCGCGAGCTCCGGGAGTGATTCGTCCGGCGGCGGTGGCAATGGCGGTTGCTGCTTTTCGTGCTCGAGCGCACGCTCCGGCGCGCGGAAGAGCTTGTCTGTGTAATACCATCCGCCGCCAAAGATCGCCGCAGACAGCAGGAGCAGAAAGAGGGTCTTGAGAGCGATGCGCATCGGAACGCGGAAGTCGGAATGTCGGAACGTGGAAGTCGGAACGCGGAAGAAGGAAGTCGGAACCGGTGCGATGCATTTCCGCGCTCCACCTTCCGCGTTCCGAATTCACATGATCCCCCGGCGCTTCCAGTCGCCGAGATTGTCCGGGGCGGAAGATTCGATCATGTCGGAGGCAAACTTCAGCAGGCTCACCTCCCAGCCTTCATCCACCCCCTGGATGATGGCGCTGAGCGGATCCTCGCTGCGCTCCACCTCCGTATTCAGCCGCCCGAGCACGTCGGCGAGCGGACTGTGGACGACGGACTCGGTCACGTTCGCCTTGCGGAATTGAAAACCGTACTTCAGCACCGCGAGCTGCGGCGCCTGCTCGCGCAGCCAGCCGATGAATTCGCCCGCGCGCTCGCCGAAGTCCTCGCTCAGCGTCCGCTGCAAATAGTCCGGGGTGATGATCTGCGGACGCTCGGCATGCAAATCGCCGGTCCTCACCCGCACCGTCCCCACTACATCCATGAGCTCCGACACGAGGAAGAACCGGAAGCTGGTCTGGCCGAAAGTGTCGATCCGCCGTTCCGGAGCACGGATGATCTGGGTGTTCTCGACGGCGTATTCAAAGGTGTCCGGATTCATGGAGCCCGCCACTGGTAACGCTTCGCGGCAAACTCTCAACCCGCAAACTTCCGCTCGTACTGCTGCGTCCGCAGCCCCCAGGCGATGAAGCCGGCGCCGATCAGCACCATGAAGAGCGACAAGAACTGCCCTGCGGAAAACAGGCCGACACTCCATGCCGGATCGGGTTCGCGGAAAAACTCTCCGACGATCCGCAGCAACGCGTAGAGGATGAAAAATGCACCGGTGAGCACGCCGCGCGGCAGTCGCAGCCGCGTGCGCATCCACCACAGGACGGCAAAGAGCACCACGCCCTCGAGCAGGGCCTCGTAGATCTGCGACGGGTGCCGCGCCGGCAGGATCTCGCGCAGCCGGGCGGCAAATGCCGGATCGGCCCGCACCTGCGTGAAGATCTCCTGCGAGGTGCGAAAATCGCGCGCGCCAGCCTGTTCCGCGAGCGCGGGCCGGTCGAGCAGTTCGGTCGGAAACTGCACCGCCCATGCGACCGAGGCGACGCGGCCATAGAGCTCGCCATTGATGAAATTTGCCAGCCGCACCAGGCAGAGCCCGATGGGCGCCACGACCACGAGGCAATCGCCAAGACTCGTCCACGAGACGCGATGGCGGCGCGACCAGTAGAAGGTGAAGAGCACCAGGCCCAGGATGCCGCCGTGACTCGACATCCCGCCCTCCCAGACGCGCAGCATCTGTGACGGCTGCTCGATCATCCCCTTTAGATCGTAGAAAAGGATGTAACCGAGCCGTCCACCGAGCATCACTCCGAAAATCGCCGCCCAGGTGATGAAGTCCGCCACTTTCTCCGGCTGAAGATCCGTGTAACGCCGGCGCGCGAGCCACAGGTAGAGCTGGTAACCGAGCAGGAAGGCCAGCACGTAGGCGAGGCCATACCAGCGCAGACCGATCCCATTGCGGAACTCGACTATAAAGGGGCTGAGAGTGTGGAGGTAGTAGGCGAGCAAGGGCCGAGAGTTGAGCGCGGCGGCGCGGTGGTGAGAAGCGGAAAGGCGGCGGCCCTCATCATCTTCATCCTCATCCTCATCTTCATCATCCCGGCGATTAGCTCCGAAGGGATCGCGTTCGCTCAACTTTAACCGCGCCTTTGGGAGGATGAGGATGATGAGGGCTCGCCACTCCGCCACTCCACTTTTCCCTCCCACCGCGGCACGCCTCTGGCACCATGCGCGTTCACTACCACCACCACTCCACCATCACATGTGCGGCATCATCGGCTACATCGGCTCCAGGACAGCAGTCCCCATCCTCCTCGACGGACTCCGGCGGCTGGAGTATCGCGGCTATGACTCCGCCGGCGTCGCCGTGCTCGATGGCGGGAAAGTCGAAGTCCGCAAGTGCGTGGGGCGCATCGCGAATCTCACCGAGCTGATCAAACAATCGCCCCCGGAGGGCACCATGGGCATCTCACACACCCGCTGGGCCACGCACGGTGGCGTCACGGATCAGAATGCCCACCCGCACAGCGATCGGAGCGGCCAGCTTTTCCTCTGCCACAATGGCGTGATCGAGAACTACGCCGCGCTCAAGGAACAGCTCGTGAAGGAGGACCACACCTTCCACTCGCAGACGGACACCGAGGTGCTCGCGCATCTCGTCGGCAAGCACTACGACGCGCTCGGCGGCGAAGCCTCCGTCTCGCGGCTCGTCGAGTCGCTCCGGCGCGCGCTGAAGCAGGTCGTCGGCACCTACGGCATCGTGCTCGTGCATCGCGATCTGCCCGAT
>JBGSYE010000177.1:0-2056 GCA_041751075.1 Chthoniobacteraceae bacterium | reverse complement strand
GCGAAAATAGAATGGGCCGGACGCCCGCGGCGAGCGTTTTTCCGTGCTACGCATGGTCCATCTTTTCCATTCCCACACACGGCACGTTGCCGTAGCTGTTCGCGTCATGGATTGGAACCAATGGACGCCGCGCGAGCGGGCAAATCTCTGCTTCATCGTCAAGGGTGGGCGGGTGCTGCTCATTCGCAAGAAGCGCGGGCTCGGCGCGGGGAAGATCAATGGGCCGGGCGGGAAGATCGAGCCGGGCGAGACGGCACTCGATTCGGCGATCCGCGAGACGCAGGAGGAGGTCGGCGTCACCCCCCTCGGCGTCGAAGAGCGCGGCGTGTTGCACTTCCAATTTTCCGACGGCTACAGTCTGCACTGCACGGTCTTCATCGCAGGCGATTTCGCGGGTGAACCGATCGAGACAGTGGAGGCGACACCGATATGGTTTCCGCTCGCGGGGATTCCTTTTGAGGAAATGTGGGCGGACGACAGGCACTGGCTGCCGCAGGTGCTAGCTGGGCGGCGTTTCAATGCGTGGTTCATCTTTGACGGGGAGAAGATGGTAAGCGGCGACGTGCGGATGCTCGACTAGCACCCGGCGGCGCGGTACGGAGAGGCGCATGAAAAGTCTCCCTCTCGGCCGGAGCGCGCTGCGCTCGAGTCGTCTCGCCTACGGTTGCTGGCGCATTGCTCCGAGTGGCGATTCAGCGACAGACCTCGCTACGGCTCAGCGGGCGGTGCATGCGGCGGTGGAAGCGGGATACACGCTATTCGACCACGCAGATATCTACTGCGACGGGCGCGCAGAGACGGTCTTTGGCGATTTGCTGCGCGAGTCGCCCGGGCTGCGCGAACGGATCGTCATCGCGACGAAATGCGGAATTCGCTTTGCCGATCGCCCTCCGGGCGCGCCCTGTCGCTACGACTTTTCCGCAGAGTACATCGCTCAGCAGTGCGAGCAATCGCTGCGGAGACTCGGAGTGGAATGCATCGACCTTTATCAGCTTCACCGGCCCGACTGGCTCATGGATGCGGCGGAAATCGCCGGAGCGTTTGAGAAGCTGGAGCGTGCCGGAAAGGTGCGGGAGTTCGGCGTCAGCAATTTTTCTGCATCGCAGTTCGCGCTCCTCCAGCAGGCGTGCGCGCGGCCGTTGCTCGTGAATCAAGTGGAGATCAGCCTCGCGCAGCTCGCGGCCTTCCACGACGGCACGCTCGATCAGTGCCAGCAGTTCCGGATCACACCGCTCGCGTGGAGTCCGCTCGGCGGTGGTTTGCTCGGCGATGGCGGGAAGGATCTGCTGCCGTCCCAACAGCTTTATCGGCCCGAAAGCATCCTGCTCGCATTGGATCAGATCGCCGCGGGACGCGGGACGACGCGGATGGTCGTCGCGCTCGCCTGGCTGCTCCGGCATCCGGCGGGCATCGTGCCGATCGTCGGGAGCACGGACCCGGCTCGCATCCAGGCGGCCGTAGCGGCGACGAAATGCGAATTGACGCGCGAGGAATGGTATCAGCTCTTCACCGTCGCACGGGGCGAGCCGCTCCCATAAGCGATGCCGCGGATCTTCATCGCAGGATGCGGTTTTGTCGGGCGGGCGACGGCCCGACTCTTTCACGAGCGGGGTTGGGAGGTGATCGGCGGGACGCACTCCACGGACTCAACGGCGAAACTTGCGGGCGAACCCTTTCCGACCTTGGCGGTGGACATCTCTGATCCGACGGCACTGACCGCGCACCCGGAGCTGCGCGGTCTCGATGCGGTGATCCACTGCGCGAGTTCTGGACGTGGCGGTGCGGATGCCTATCGCCGCGTGTATCTCAGCGGGGCGCGCAATCTGGCGGCGATCCTCGCGCCAGCCCGGCTCGTCTTCACGGGGAGCTCCTCGGTGTATGTGCAGACCGATGGCTCGTGGGTCACCGAGGCGAGTGAAGCCGCGCCGGATCGCGAGACTGGGCGCATCCTGCGCGAAGCGGAGAATGCAGTGCTCGCGGCGGATGGCGTAGTGGCGCGGCTTGCCGGGATTTACGGGCCGGGGCGTTCGGTGTTGTTGAAAAAATTCCTCTCCGG
>JBGSYE010000176.1:0-2363 GCA_041751075.1 Chthoniobacteraceae bacterium | reverse complement strand
GATGCCGCCCCGCCGGGTGACGATCTCCCGCTGCTTCACAAACCACTCGCGCAGGATCTGATCCATCTGCTTTCCGTAAGCCTGCTGCACGACGATGTAGCGGAAGAAAGGGTACCCGCCGCGCGCGGTGAGATACTCGATGACGGCGAGCGACTGCGTGTAAAACTTGCTCGCCGTGACCACGTCGTCGGCCAGCATCTCGGCGGTCGCGGCGATATTCTGCTGCTGCGAGGCCTGGTAGGCTTCCACCTTTTTCCGCATCTCCTCCTGCGTTCCCGCCTGCACCTGGATGACCCGCCCGGCGCCAGTGCTGCCGGGATGATTCATCGTGAAGAAGGTGCGCAGCGGAATGCGGTGGCTGAGCTTGAAGCGCTTGCGGCGCTCGGCGCGGGTGGAGTCGGGCTCATGGAAGACAGCCACGGCTTCGTCGATCCAGTCCGGCAGGAAGGAGCCGTAGCCGTTGAAATTCGTGCGAAGGGAGTCGGCGACCTTGAAGTTCACTGCAAAGACGAGCTGCAGATGCGCCGCCTCGTGCGTGAGCGCGGTGTCGAAGCGGTCGAGCCGGAGCGCGGCGGCGCTCTCATTGGCAAACCACGCGAGATTCCAATACGTGCCGTCCGACGCGGCGGGCTGGGGCGTGAGAGGAAAGGCGTTCATCAGCGCCGTGGCCCCGCCGCCCTGCGCCATCGCGCTCCCGACCGGAGTTTTCGTCAGCGTCACGCGTCCGCGCGGCGCTTTCACGCCCATGAGCGTCTCAAAGATGCGCGCCGACCATTCGAGCTGGCGCTGGCGCTCGTTCAGCATCCCGAGAGTCGGGGCCAGGATCACGTAGTTCGTCGATTGCACCGCGACCTCCGCGCGCAAGGTCACGGCGGTGCAGAGGAGCACGGTCGTCGCCAGCAGATGAAAGAGGGAAAGCCGCATCGGTCGGGAGAATCGCACCCGCGATGACGGACGCAACGGAGTTCTCTCCACCGCGTCGGGAGGCGCGCTCAGCCGAGGAATTCGCGGATGACCACGGAGACATTGTGCCCGCCGAAGCCGAAGCTGTTGTTCAGCGCCACGCGGACTTTGCGCTCGCGGGCGGTGTGCGGGACGAAGTCCAGATCGCACTCTTCGCCCGGCACGTCGAGGTTGATCGTCGGCGGGACCACGCCGGTCTCGATCGCCTTCACGCAGACCGCCGTCTCGACCGCCCCCGCCGCGCCGAGCAAGTGCCCGGTCATGGATTTCGTCGAGCTGACGAGCAGCCCGTTCCGCGCGTAATCGCCGAAGACGGCTTTGACCGCGCGCGTCTCCGCGACGTCGCCCATCGGGGTGCTGGTGCCGTGCGCATTCACATAGTCCACGTCGGTCGGATTCAGCCCCGCCTTCTGCAAGGCGATCCGCATCGAGCGCTGGGCCTGCTCGTGATTTGGCAGCGGCGCGCTCATGTGATGCGCATCGGAGGTGAGTCCGTAGCCGACGACTTCCGCGTAGATGCGCGCCCCGCGCGCCCGCGCATGTTCGAGCGACTCGATCACCAGCACGCCCGCGCCTTCCCCCATCACGAATCCGTCGCGATCCCGGTCCCACGGCCGCGAGGCCCTGGTCGGCTCGTCGTTGCGCGTCGAGAGCGCCTTCATCGCCGCAAATCCGCCGATCCCGAGCGGCACGATCGCCGCCTCGGAGCCACCGGCGAGGAAGGCATCGGCGTCGTCATCGCGGATCATGCGCCACGCTTCCCCCACCGCATGCGCACTCGTCGCACAGGCGGAGACCGGCGCAAAGTTCGGCCCCTGGATGCCGTACTCCATCGAGACGATGCCGCTGGCCATATTGCTGATGAGCATCGGAATCATGAAGGGCGAGATGCGCGACGGCCCTTTATTCATGAGCACGGTGTGCTGGTCCTCGGTCGTCCTCAGGCCGCCGATGCCGCTGCCGATCATGCAGCCAAAGCGCTCCGGGTCGCCGATCGGCTCGGAGATGCCCGCGTCGGCCATGGCGCACTTTGCGGCGGCGACGGCGAGCTGGGTGAAGCGATCGCTGCGGCGCACGTCCTTCGGGGTCTTGAAATACTTCACGGGCTCGAAGTCGCGGACCTCGCCGGCGAAGCGGCAGTCGTAAGCACTGGCATCGAATTGCGTGATCGGCCCAATGCCGCTCACTCCGTGCGACAAATTCTGCCAGAAGGTGGCCAGATCCAGACCCACTGGTGTGATAACGCCCATTCCCGTGATGACGACTCTGCGCGGATGACTCATAGACAGAGCACCGTGACTGCGGGGACACGCGCGATGCAAACGGAAACTGCCACGCGCGGTAGCGCACGCGTGCCGCCAGGAGAGTGTCTAAAATCGGGACACTCCCTCATCATCATC
>JBGSYE010000175.1:0-5576 GCA_041751075.1 Chthoniobacteraceae bacterium | reverse complement strand
AGTGCTCACGAGAGGATTCGAACCTCCACGGGTTGCCCCACACGGTCCTGAGCCGTGCGCGTCTGCCAGTTCCGCCACGTGAGCGTTTCCCAGAAAGGGACGCGGATAATCTGCGCGCCGCCCGCGGTTGGCAAGCGGGAGTTGCGGCGAATCTTCGCGCCGACTCAGCTGATGCGCATCGGCATCAAGACGTACAGAAACGGGCTCTGGATCTTGATCACGCCGGGGCTCATCTCGTCGATGAGGTCGAGATAGACCTCGTCGTTGGTGAGATTGCGCAGCGGGGCCATGAGGAAATCGGGATTGAAGGCGATCGAGAATTCCTTGCCCTTGTAGGGGACGGCGATGGATTCGGTTGCTTCGCCGACATCGGGCGTATTGGCGGCGATCTCGAGGTTGTTCTTGCTGAAGACGAGCTTCACGGAGTTCGACTTTTCGCTCGAGAGCAGCGAGACGCGATGCACGGCCTGGAGGAAAAGTTCGCGCTCGAGAGTCATGCGCTCCTTCGCGTCGCCGGGGATCACCTGGCGGTAATTCGGGTAGTTACCCTCGATGAGTTTTGAGACGAGCAGCGTCGCGCCGATTTCGAAGGCGACCTGGTTTTCGCCGACGCTCATTTTCACGTCGCCTTCGCTGCCAAGCAGACGGCCGAGTTCGGTCACGCACTTCGTCGGGATGATGATGTCGGCTTCCTGGCTGCGCGGAAACTCCACCTCGATATCGACCAGCGCGAGGCGGCGCCCGTCGGTCGCGACCATGGTGAGTTTGTTGTCCTTGAAGGAAAACAGAATGCCGTTGAGCACGTAGCGTGTCTCGTCGGTCGAGATGGCGTAGCTGGTCTTCTTCAGCGCATCGGCGAGCTGCTGCTGGCTGAAGGTGAAGGTGCGCGCGTCGGAAAATTTTGGGAGCGGCGGAAACTCCTCCTCAGGCAGGCCGTTGATCTTGAAGAAGCTCTGGCCGCAGCGGATCGAGGCGACATTTTTCGAGTCCACGTCGATCTGCACTTCGGCGGCGGGCAACTCGCGGACGATGCTGAAGAGCCGGCGGGCGGGCAGCGTGGTCGAGCCGGGCTTGTCCACCTGGGCGTCGATCGCACCGCTCACGCCGACGTCGAGATCGGTGGTGGTAAAGCGGATCTGGCCATCCGCGGCTTGAATCAGGACGTTTGAGAGAATGGGCAGCGTGGTGCGCGTGCTGACGACATTCTGCACGGTCTGCAAGCCGGCCATGAGTTTCTCTTTGCTGACGCTGAATTTCATACGGGGATGTTCAAGAAGGTTGTGATGAATGATTGCTCCTACGCTGGCAAATCTTTTTCCCGGCGCGCGCCCGCGGTGCTCGCCGCGCCGCTTCACCAGATACCGCTTGGCAATTTTCCGGAGCCGCCGCTAGCCTCGCTCCACTCATGCATCGGCTGCTGCTCACCCTCGCATTTTTTCTCGTGGCCGGGGTGGTGGCTCGGGCGCAATTCGGCAGTTTTGGCGACGTGCCCATCGAGATCAATGCGGAGCAAATGACTTTCGAGGGCGGCATCGCCGTCGCCGATCGCAACGTGATCATCCGCTACAGCGACCTCACCATCTACTGCGACTACGCGACGTACAATCCTGAGACGCGCGACGTGCTCCTCACGGGAAGTGTGCGGCTTTACCGGGCGGGCCAGCTCTTCACGGGCGATCGCGCGCTTTACAATCTCGAAACCAAGGTGCTCAACGCCTCGGACTTTCTCGGCGAATTCACGCCGTTCCGTTTCGGCGGGAGGACGATGAGCACGGTCGGGACGAATCAATATCTGGTGAAGGACGGCATTTTCACCACCAGCGACAGCTCGAAGCCGGACTACCATCTGCGCGCCCGCACCGTGCGGATCTACGCCAAGGACCGCGTGATCTTTTCGAATGTGACTCTCTATGTCGGGCGCACGCCGGTCTTCTGGTTTCCGTATCTCTACCAGTCGCTGAATCAGGAGGTGAGCTTCACCATCACGCCAGGCTACTCGAGCGTGTGGGGCGCGTATCTGCTCGGGCAGTACACCTTTCCGCTCACCGAGCAGACCACCGGCAAGCTGCGGCTCGATCTCTATGCGGAGCGGGGGGTCGGCGTCGGCTTTGAATCGACGTGGTCCTCGGGCGGGGCGAAATCCGGCGGCAATCGCGCGCTCGATACCGTCACCGATTCGACCACTGGAGAGAAGCGGCTCGAGCTCCGCAAAGGAGAGAGCTGGGGCCGCTTTCGCTCGTACTATATCGACGACAAGGATCCGAGCCTGAACGAGACCGCGAACAATCGCGAACCGATCGACCGCGGGCGCTACCGCATCTCGCTGCAGGACCGCACGTATCTCACGGACGACATCTACTCGACGATCGACATCAACAAACTCAGCGACCGCCGCTTCCTCCAGGATTTCGCCGAGGGAGAATTTCGCCAGAATCCGAACCCGGACACGATGGTCGCGCTGACGAAGTGGAGCGAGGATCACACGCTCACGCTGCTCGGGCGGAAGCAGATCAATGACGATCAGGACGGTACCGAGCGGCTGCCCGAAGCGGCGCTCGACCTCGCGCGGCGACCGATCTTTGGAAAGAGCGGACTCTACTACGAAGGCGAGACGAGCGCAGGCTACTTGCGGCGCAATTTCGCCGAGGACTCGCTGCTGCCTGACTACGAGACCTTCCGGGCAGACACCTTTCATCAGATCCTCTATCCCACGGTGATCGGCGGCTGGCTCTCGCTGGTCCCGCGTGTCGGCGTGCGCGGCACATACTACCAGGACTCCGGCTTCACCGAATCGCGCCTCTTCTCCAGCGACCAGCAGGTGACGGAGACGGATGCGATCACAGGAGAACCGATCAACGATCCGCTCACCGGTCTGCCGGTCACACGCACGGTCACCGTCACCAGCGTCGATAACCAACTGCGCGAGCAGGGCGCGGTCTTTCGCACTGTGGTGAGCGCGGGGCTCGAATCGTCCTTCAAATTGTCGCGCGCCTATGAGCAGGTGCAGTCGCGGGCGCTCGGGCTCGATGGCCTGCGCCATGTGGTCCAGCCGTTCATGAATCTCTCGTTTGCGTGGACGAGCGACGAGCCGGACCGGCTGCTCCAGTTCGACAGCCTGCGCCGCTCCACGCAGCTCCCACCCATCGATTTTCCCCAGTTCAACACGATCGACAGCATCGACAACTGGGCCATCCTGCGTCTCGGCACGCGCAACCGCTTCCAGACCCGGCGCGACAATCAGACCTTCACCTGGCTGGAGCTGAATACCTTCTTCGACGTGAACTTCGACCGCCCGGATTTCGGGCTGCCGGTGAATCCCGACGACGGCGCCTTTTCCAATCTCGTGAACCGCCTGCGCTGGACGCCGGTGCCGTGGGTGAATCTTCAGGTCGATTCGCAAGTGCCGGTCTTCGACGAGGGCTTCACCGAGGTGAATTCGTCCGTCAACTTTCTCGCGACGCGCAACGTGCAGTTCAACGTCGGCCACCGCTACATGAGCGGAAACAGTCTCTTCAACGATTCGAATCTGCTGAATGTGGGCGCCTACTTCCGCTTCGACGACAACTGGGCCTTCAGCTTCCGAGAGACTTACGAATTCGAGGACTCCATCCTCGAGACGCAACGCTACGAACTGCATCGCGATCTCTCGAGCTGGGTCGCCTCGCTCGGCATGCTCATTCGCGAAAACAAAGGCACCCGCGGCACCCAGAGCGATATCGGGCTCCTGCTCACCTTCACGCTCAAGGACATCCCAAACGTCCGTCTGCCGCTCTCGCTCGATCCGACCGGCGGCAGCGGAGACTCTGGAAAAAATCGGTAAGCAGTGAGCGGAAGGCACCCAGTGCGCAGCGGGGTGCCCGGACATCTGACCACCGGACCACTGTCGCCTCTCTCTCCGGCGCTTCCCCCTTGCGCTGCTGGACCGCCTCCTGCTTAATCCCGCGCTCTTAAAGCGACCGGCTTCGCCCGTCGCCCGCTAAATCACCATCAAGTAACGAATTATGGACCTCTGCATCATTGGCTCCGGCTACGTCGGCCTCGTCTCAGGCGCGTGTTTCGCCGAAGTCGGCCACCACGTCATCTGCGTCGATAACGACCAAAAGAAAGTGGATAAACTCCAACGCGGAGAGATCCCCATCTACGAGCCGGGCCTCGATGAACTCGTCCACCGCAACGTCGCCGCGAAGCGCCTGCGCTTTACCAATTCCATCGAAGACGGCGTGGACCATTCGCAGGTCGTCTTCATCGCCGTGCCCACGCCGCCGCAGGCCGACGGCAGCGTCGATCTGAGCTACATCGAGCGCGTCGCGCGCGAGATCGCCGGCGTGCTCAAGCCCGGCCAGTATCGCGTGATCGTCGATAAATCCACGGTGCCCGTGAAGACCGGCGAGAAGGTCGCCGACACCATCCGCCGCTACAACAAGGACGCCGAACTCGACGTAGTCTCGAATCCCGAATTCCTCCGCGAAGGGTGCGCCGTGCCGGACCTCATGAATCCGGATCGCGTCGTGGTCGGCAGCGCCAGCCAGCGCGCGACGGACCTGATGAAGCAGATTTACGAGCCGTTCCGCGCGCCGATTCTCGTCACGGATCTGAACTCGGCAGAGCTCATCAAGCACGCGGCCAACTCCTTCCTTTCGCTGAAAATCAGCTACATCAACGCCGTCGCCGCCATCTGCGAAGCGAGCGGCGCGGATGTCGAGATGGTCGCCGATGGCATCGGCATGGACAAGCGCATCGGCCGCAACTTCCTCAACGCCGGGCTCGGCTACGGAGGCTCCTGCTTCCCGAAAGACGTGAAGGCGTTCATCGCCATCAGCCGCCAGCTCGGCACGCCTTTCACACTGCTCGAGGAAGTGGAGCGCATCAATGCTACGATGCTCTCCCGCTTCATCGAGAAGGTGCGCGGGGCGCTCTGGGTCTTAAAGGACAAGAAGATCGCCGTGTGGGGCCTGACCTTCAAACCCGACACCGATGACGTCCGCAATTCCGTCGCCATCGATCTCGTGAATCGGCTCGTCGCCGAAGGCGCGCAAGTCACCGCTTACGATCCGAAGGGTGCCGAAAAGGCCGTCGAGTGGGGTCTCATCGATCCCACTAAAGTGAAGCTCGCGAAAACGCCCGTGGATGCGACCGACGGCGCCGAAGCGCTGCTGCTCGCCACCGAGTGGAAGGAATTTGCGAATGCCGATCTCGGCGAAGTGAAGAAGCGGATGCACACGCCGTTGGTTTTCGACGGCCGCAATCACTTCAATCCCGAGACGATGCGCCAGCTCGGCTTCACCTACTACGCCGTCGGCCGCCCCGAGTAGGGCGAGCATGCCTTCCAGGCTGCTCGTTACATCACTCGCCGAATAGGGATCAGCCTCATCGGCATGCTCGTTCTACGGGCGCTTCCCATCCAGTTCGCTGAGCTTGAAGCGCACGCTGACGATGAACGGCATCGCGCCTTCCACCCAATGGCCATACGTCGTCGTGACGAACGTGCCATCGGGGAGCAACTCCAGGCCGGGATAAGTGCAGTCCGCACCCTTGGTGTTGTCCATGATCCGCACGCGATACTGGCCTTCCCGGCC
>JBGSYE010000174.1:0-4467 GCA_041751075.1 Chthoniobacteraceae bacterium | reverse complement strand
TCAGGAGGCGATCACGGCGCTGCCCTCCGCGACTCGGCTGGCGCGCCTCGCCGCGGAGGACCGCGGCATCGTGGCGCGCGGCGACCTCGAACCGATCTATCTGCGCGAGCCGCATATCACGCAGTCATGAACTCGGAAGGAGGGGAAACCCGTCCTCCCGCCGATCGCCTCACCCCTCGGCTTCCTCCCTTCGCTCCATTGGAATCTGTTTAGAACTTCGAGCTTCGAGCTGCGAACCTCCCCTACCTCGTCCGCCGCTTCACCGATGGCGCGGGAGTCGGGGTCGCCACGGGGCGATCCTTGTAGAAGAGAACCCCGGAGCGTCGCAGGTTTGCGATCAGCGTGCGGAGATTGTCCGCGGTCTCGCGGTCGGAGAGCAGCAGGCCGAGCGCGCCATCGCCGCGCTCGATGCGGCGCATCATGTCCCGTGCGGAATCGACCGTCTTCGTCGCCGACTCGGCCATCTTGCGGAAGTCGCCGATCGCGGTTTTGAGTTCATTGGCGGTCGTGTCGATCGTCTTCATCGCGCCTTCGGCGGATGTCACCGCACCCTCGGTTTTGGCGAAGATCTGATCGAGCTTGGTGGCCGTTTCGGCGAACTCCTTGGAAGTGGTGCTCAGATTCTCAAAGGTGACCTCGATGTTCTTGAGGTTCTTTTCGGTGAAGAGGCGCTCGTTCACATTGGTGGTGGCGAGTTTCAGGGCGTCGAGTTCCTCGCTCACTTTCTTGAGGATGTCGCGATTCAACGTGTCGATCATCTCGCTCCCTTTGCTGGTGAGGTCGTCGAAGCCCGTGGTGCGGGTGCCGGCGATCAACTCCCCGGGCTGGGCGAAGTCGTCGGGCGAAAACTTGGCTGGAGGGACGACATCCACGTAGGAATCGCCGAGCAGGCCGCTCTGGCGGATTTGAAAGTAAGCGGTCCGCGGGATCTTCACGTCGGCCCGGATGCGCAGCGGCACTTTTACAGAGTAGGTGGCGCTCGCCAGTTCGGGCAGGCCATCGACATTCCCGATCCGCGCGCCGGAGAGCAGCACCTCCGAGCCTTTCACGATGCCACTGGCGTTGGGAAACTCGACGGTGATCTGGTAGGACTCCTCCATCGCCTGGCCGACGCGGCCAAACAAGACCACCAGCACCGCGATCGCGGAAAGGCCGGCCAGCAGGAAGAGCCCGACGAGGAACTCGACGCCTTTGCGCTCGGTAGTCATCCGGCTAGTCGCAATCGCCGGAGCGCCCCTGGATGAAGTCCTGCACGGCGGCGTCGGACGAAGCCCGAAGCTCGTCCACGGTGCCGAGGAAATGGACCCGCCCCTCGTGGAGGAAGGCGATCCGGTCGGCGGTATGGAAGGCAGTATGCATGTCGTGGGTCACGACCACCGAAGTCACTTGGAGGCGCCTTTGCAAGCGACGAATCAGGTGGTTGATGGAGTCGGAAGTGATCGGATCGAGGCCGGTGGTTGGCTCGTCGTAAAGGATGCACCCAGGGCGCGAGACGATCGTCCGCGCGAGCGCCACGCGCTTGCGCATGCCGCCGCTCAGGTTCTCCGGCATCTTCGTTTCCGCGCCGAGGAGATCGACCATGTCGAGCGCTTCATGCACGCGCTCGGCGATGGTCTTGCGGTCGCGGATGCCGATCTCGCGCAGTGGAAAGGCGAGGTTTTGCTCTACGTTCATCGAGTCGAAGAGCGCGCCGCTCTGGAAGAGCATGCCGACTTTTTTGCGCACCGCGCCGAGCTTGCGTTCCGGCAGGCCGGCGATGTCCTCACCGTCCACTAGCACCTGGCCTGAGGTTGGCTGGAGCAGGCCGATGAAGTGTTTGAGCAGGACGCTTTTGCCGCCGCCCGAGCGGCCCAAGACCACGCAGGTCTCACCTTTCACGATCTCGAGATCGATCCCCCGCAGCACCTCCTGCGTGCCGAGAGTCTTGTGGAGGTCGCGGACGGAAATCATCCCGCGGGAAAGATCATGTTCAGCGCGAAGCTCAGGAAGAAATTCACGATCAGAATCGAGAGCGACGCGATGACGATCGCCTCTGTCGGCGCGCGGCCCACGCCGACCGCGCCTTCCTTCGCGTTGAGCCCTTCGTAGCAGCTCACCAGCGCGATGATCACGGCGAAGACGAGCCCTTTCACCAGAGCCATCTTGATGTCCCGCGCTCCGGTGTACTTGATGACATTGTTCATGAAATACGGGCCGCTGATCCCGAGCACCTGGGTGCCGACGAGGTAGCTCGCGAGGATCGCCATGCCCACACACTCCATGACCAGCAGCGGCATCGCGATGAGCAGCGCCAGCACCCGCGGCACGACCAGGTAGTCCGTGGGATGCACGCCGAGTGCGCGCAGGGCGTCGATCTGTTCGGTCACCTTCATCGTGCCGATCTCCGCCGCGATCGACGCGCCGGCGCGGCCCGCGACCATGAGGCCGGTGAGCGTCGGGCCGAGCTCCCGGAAGAGCGCCACCGACACCACGGAGCCGACCGCGGTGGACATGCCGATCTTGGAAAACTGAAAGAACGTCTGCGCTGTGAGCACCGCGCCGGTGAACATCCCGGTGACGATCACCACCGTCTGCGAATGAAAGCCGATCTCCGCGATCTGGCGCAGGAGCAGCCGCCAGCGGAACGGGGCGACCACGACCGAGATGACCGTATCGACCGCCAGCATGGCGAGTTCGCCGAGGTATCGGATGAAGGAGAGGGCGCCACGCCCGATCGAGGTCAGCATTCGGAGGCCGCGAAGCTAGGCAGCGGAGCGGAGCTTGTCCACCGTCCCAACGCTGCATGGCAGGGCGATCGCGCCAAACCTCGACGGGCGGCCGCGGGCTCTCGCAAGGACGCGCTCCGTCGCATCCGGCCTGGGTCTCGGAAAGCGAGGCGACGGCTCTCGAGAAGCATCCCGGCAGCCTGGCCATCGGGATGTTGCATATGCGACATGAAAGTGGCCGGTGCGGGTGGGGTGTTTTGGCGCGGAGAGCCTTCACTTTTCCGGCAGTGGGGGGAGCGGTGGAGTGTTTAGATCCTCGGAAGACGGGGCTGTCGGCGTTGACGTTTGCACTGCTGGCGACGTGCGAGCGCTCGGCGCGGAGTAGTGGAGGCTCACGGTGCGGAAGAGATTCTCCGGATTCTGAGCCGCGAAATAGACCAGCTCGATCGCGCCCGAAGCCGCTTCCCAGCGGTAGCCGAGCAGGGTCTGGAGCATCCCGCGTTCGGTCTCCTGCTTGCGGGCGATGAGCATTCCGGGACCGTGTTTCGCCTCGAGCTGCGTCTTCACGCTCTGCATCAGGTCGTCGTAGTTTTCCGGGGTCCACTCGGCCTTCCCATATTGCAGCTCCACGCCCGAGAGTTTGAGCTTCGGGAGATGAAAGACGGCGCGTTGCAGCGCGGGCTGGGGCAGGCCCTCGACGTGCCACGTCTCACCGCCGCCGGAGAGACGCTTGCGTTCGACGATGCGGCCGCTGCCGCCGAGGAGCGCTTCCTCGATCTCGATGGCAGGCTTGCCCCACTCGAGGCCGAAGGGCGGCCGGACGGGGGACTGCGCGCGCGCGGCAGAGAGGAAATGCAGAAGGCAGAATGCAGAATGCAGAATGCGTCGGCGCAACCGCCGGCTTGGGGTCGGGAAATTTTCTGCATTCTGCATTCTGCATTTCTTCATCACGTCTCGTGCGCGGCGGGCGTAATAATTTCCAGAATACCGCTAAAGACTTCGCACCGCCTGCCGAGAACACCCGCGTCGGCATCCGTTTGCCGATCGGTGAGGCCCGACACCGCATCCAAAGTGGCCCGTCGCGACACGGACGTCGCAGCAGTCATTCAAGAAAGAAAGCAAAGACACATGTCTCTAGTCATCAATACCAACACCTCGGCCTCCGTCGCGTCCATGAACTTGAACGTGAACAACTCCATGCTGCAAAAGAGCCTCGCCCGGCTTTCGAGCGGTTCCAAGATCGTAACCCCGGCCGACGACGCCGGCGGTCTCGCGGTCTCGATGAAGTTGGAAGCCGCGCTGAAACGCACCGATGCGACCGCCAACAACGTGGCCAACGCCACGTCTTTCCTGCAAACGCAGGACGGCTCGCTAAAGACCGCGGGCAAAGTGCTCGAGCGCATCGCGGAACTGAAGACCCTCTCCAGCGACGCGACCAAGAGCGCGACGGACAAGGCGAACTACGACACCGAGTTCACTGCCCTGAAGGCCGAGCTGGCGAACATCGCCAGCAATACCTTCAACACCGTGGCGCTCTTTGGCGGCACCACGCTGTCGGTGACGACCTCGGAAGACGGCGCGCAGTCGCTGAACATCACGCAGTCGAATCTGACGACCAACGTGAGCACCATCACCGGTGCGGCGAACCTCGCGGCCCTCACGACCGCGCAGATCACGACCTCGCTCGAAGCAGTGGCGACCTCCCGCGCGCAGAACGGCGCGGAGCAGAGCCGCCTCGGTTTCGCCAGCAGCATGCTGGCGA
>JBGSYE010000173.1:0-2361 GCA_041751075.1 Chthoniobacteraceae bacterium | reverse complement strand
GCGCGTGGGCGCATCGACCTGCTGCGTCGCGCGCACGCGGAGACCGGCTGCCTCGAGCCGCGGACCGCCAAAGCGCTCCGTGCACTCCAACAACGCCGAATCGCCCTCCGTGCGCACCGCATGGAGCACGTCGCGAACAGTCTTCAGCACTTGCGGATGCGGCCCAGCGCTGCGTTTGAGCGCGGCGAGTGCGGTGGAAAAATCGGAGTCGGTGTGGCGGAGGAGGCGCATTGGGGCGGTGGCCGTCAGTTCAGTATTCAGCATCCAGTGTTCAGTATTCAGAGGTCACGGAGCGAACGCGGACCTCTGAATACTGCACACTGAATACTGGCCGCCACCCCTCACGGCTGGCCGCAGAACTTGAAGAAGAACATCTCCGCGGCGTTGTCCTGCGCGTAGTAGAGCTTGAGTGCGCCGTCGCGGCCCTTCACGTCCGTTTTCACCCCGCAGCTCGCGCGGCGGCAGTGGATCTGATGCACCCCGAGCGTCTCTCCGGCATACAACTCGCCCCACACCTCGGCGCGGACGGCCGACTTCGCCTTGGCCACGATCAGGTCCGACAAGGGCTGATGCTCGTAAGCTTCATACGTCAACCCGAGCTGCGCCTCGATCGCAGCGTAGTCGAGCCCATTGACCTCCTCGAGGTTCGTAGGCGGACGTTCCGTCCATGTGGAAGTCATGATCGCGACGCGCACGCGCGAGTCGAAACCACCGTCGCGATTGATGCGGGAGAGCGTATTCACCGCGCAGCGCAGGCGCCCGAAAGGCGGCGCTTCGATGGTGATCCACACATGATCGTTCTTCAGCGGATCGAGGAGATCCTGCTCCACCTCCACGGCGTAAGGCACGCCGACCACATGGACGAACTTCGCCGGTGAATTGCGGATGCGCTCGAAGAGGAGCGCGCGTGCGTCTGCTTTACGACCCATTGCGTTTGGTGCCTACCACAGAGCGTCCGCTGCGTCCACGCTTCGGCTTGGTGATGTCGGTGCGGTGCTCGATCTTCTCGACGCGGCCGTGTTTGAAATACTGCTCGCGGAGCGCCGCGTAGAGCGCGTCGCGCCGTGCGTGGAGGCGCTTCAACTTGCGGGGCTTTGCCATGCTCAGCGCATAGGCGGTGAGGATCGGCAGGGTGATCGTGGAGTCCGCGTAGCAGACCACGCAGTCGGGCAGATTCTCGGGATCGATCTTGCCCCAGCTCACGGCTTCGCCCGGGGTCGCACCGCTCAGGCCGCCGGTGTCGGGCCGGGCGTCGGTGCATTGCAGGAAGTAATCGTGGCCGCGCTCTTCGATGCCCATGACCTCTTGAATCTGCGGCTCGGTCTGGAGCATGAAATTTTTCGGCGATCCGCCGCCGAGGATGAAGACGCTCGAAGTCGCGCCACTGGATTTTGCGCCATACACGATCGCGGCGGTCTGGTTCACATCGCGATTCACGTCGAAGCTCAACCGCGCGTCGCGCAGCGACATCGCCGCGACATTCATGCCGATGGAGCTGTCGCCCGGTGAACTGGTGAAGATCGGCACGCCATACCGATACGCCGCGCTGAGCACGCTGGTCTCACGAAGCCCGAGTTTTTTCTCCCGCTCATTCACGTAGCGGCCGAGCAGGTAGTGGAATTCATCGGTGCCCATCGAGCGCTGAAACTCCGGTCCCTGGATCGCCTGCCGCACGAACGCATCGGTATCGAGCAGCACGTCGTAGTCGAAGAGCACGTCGTAAATGCGGATCACGCCTTCGCGCCGCAGCTCCACGTCGTCGAGGAATGGCGAGCCGGCGTAAAGCGCCATGCCGAGGCCGTAGTGGAGATCGTGATAGAGATTCGCGCCGGTCGAGATGATCCAATCGACGAAGCCCGCCTTCATCAGCGGGATGATCGCCGACTTGCCGAGCCCCGCCGGAGTGAGCGCGCCGGTGAGCGACATGCCGACGGTGCCATCGCTGGCGATCATCTTCCCAGTGAAGAGGCGGCAGGCTTCGGCGAGGCGTCCGCCATTGTAGGCCTTGAAGGCGGTGTCGATGAGGTCGGCCACCTTCATCCCTTTGCGGATCGGCCCCGGCATGAGGCGCGGGAACTTTTTGTTGAGCGAAGACATTTCGGGGTGGCGAGGCTAGCGCATCGCGTCGGTCCGTCAACGTGTGGATGGCTGGGTGGCAGTCAGCGTTCGAGGACGAGCACGATTACGAGGACGAGTAACCCACTAGCCCAGACCGCCACGCTTGCCTCCATGCGCCCCTGTCGATAGTCCACTCGTCCTCTTTTGAAAGTCATCCGCTCCATCCCAGCCGCGATGGGCCACTTCCGCCGGGCGCCAGCGCCGGTGGTGCTCGTGCCGACGATGGGAGCGCTGCACGCGGGA
>JBGSYE010000172.1:0-2754 GCA_041751075.1 Chthoniobacteraceae bacterium | reverse complement strand
CAGCGCCCTGTGCGACGGGGCCGGTGAGGGACAGCTCGAGCTGGTTGTCTTCGCTGATCGCCCACGCCTCCACGCCGCGCGCCCGGAGATCGCGCGCAAAGTCCGCGGCGAACCCGTGCAAGGTTAGGACGCACCGCGGATTTACCAGCTCCACGTAGCGCAGCAGGTCCGGATAATCCGCATGATCGGTGAGCGGAAAGGCGGCGTCGCATTGCATGCGGAACGTGGCGCCTGGATCGAGCGCCCAACCGGTGAGGGCGGCCACGCGCCGATGCTTGAGGCGCGTGATCATCAATGTGCGACTGGCGCTCGGCGGACAGACGAGCACCTTGCCCTCGACCTCTCCGGCGACATACGGCACATAGCCGATGGGAAAATCCGGCCGCAACTGCCGGTAGATTTCCGTCATCTTCCACACCGCGCCGTGGAGCATCGGCGTGAGGCCGGCGCGGAGCAGCGCGCAGAGGATCTCCTGCGCTTTGCCGAGCGAGTAGCCGAGCAGCACCGGCACCGCGCCATCCTCCAGCGCCTCGTGGCAGAAGGTGTTCATCCGCGCGAGCACCTCGTCGGTCGGCGGCATGCAGTACTTCGGACGCCCGTAGGTCGTCTCCATGATCAAGGTCTCCGCGTGCCGCCATTCCGCGGGCTCGGCGGAGAGGCCGTGGCGAAGCTTGAAATCGCCCGTGTACAAAACAGTGCCAGCGGCGCTCTCGATGAAGGATTGCGCCGAGCCAAAGACATGGCCGGCCGGCAGCAGGGTGATCGCAAACTTCGCGAACTCCCGCCGCTCTCCAAACTCGAGAACCTGCTCGCGGCGCACCCCGCCGAGCCGCGCCTGCATCAGCCGCGCCGTGCCGCTGCTGGCGATGATCTCATCGTGCCGCGCGGTGTGGTCGCTGTGCGCGTGCGAGACAAAGGCAAAGGGCTTCGCATCCCACGGGTCGAGCCAGAGCTCTTCCGAGGGAAGTTCCAGGCCACGGCGATAGCGGACGTCAATCATCGCACGCACGGTGCCGTGAAAGGCCGGGAGTCGAAACTCGAAGTTCGGATTTCGAGCGTTTCAGGAGTCGGCGTGGGGGCGTGACCTCATCATCTTCATCCTCATCCTCATCTCCATCATCCCAGCGGGGGAAGAGGAAGATGAGGAGGGAGGCGGATTCCACGCAATTGACACTTCGCGCGCGCGGCGCGTAGTTTTCCGGCCTCAATGAAACGCCTGATCCCCATGCTGGTGTCGGTGGCTTTGGCCACAGCCGGCTATTGCGGTGAGCCGCCCAGGTTGCTGGACAAGGCCAATGTGCTCCCGCTCGCTCTGGACGACGCCTTCTCATTCCGGAAGACGAAAACCTTCATTCACGATCCGCTGACCCAAAAGCCGACCGTGGACCCGATGATCGCCTTTGAGCGCCAGCGGCTGAACTTCGGCGCCGTGTCGAACTTCGACCGGCAGCAACGCTACGGACACTACTTCACCTTTGCGTGGCGCTCGACCCGGCCCGCGGACCTCACCATCCGGCTCGAGTATCGGCAGGCCCATCTCGGTTCGCATGTGCAGGCGCAGGAGCTCTACTACCAGGGCGCCAAGGGCACTATCAGTTCGGACTTCAAGGTGGTCGGCGACGACTATCGCGAAGACGGGCGGATCACCGCGTGGCGTGCGCTGCTCATCGAGAACGGGAAGATCGTCGCGCTCAATCAATCGTTCCTCTGGAACTGATCGAGCCATGAACCGGAGCGTCCATCGCCGCGTCGTCCCCGCGTCCCCGGGTGCCGCAGCCGGGTGCGCCAGCCGCCCATCCCTTTCCTCGTGATCGCACCTTCCGCCATCCTCGTCGGAGTTGACGGCAAGACCGTGATGGTCCGGGTCGAAGGCAAAGGCACCTTCCTCAACAGCACGGGCCTGAAGGAATTCGCCAAGGAGATGACCAATCGCGGGTATCGCGAATTCTGCGTCGATCTGGCGAACTGCCCGCTCATGGACTCGACCTTCATGGGCACGCTGGCCGGCATCGCCCTGCGCTTGCGCGAACTCGGGCAGGGTGAACTGCGCGTCGTGCGCCTCAATGAGCGCAACCGCGATCTGCTCTGCAATCTCGGGCTCGACCAGCTCTTCACCATCGACACCACCGCCGGTCCGTCCGTGCCGGTGACGGCTCCGCTCGCCGCCGATCCCGTGGACAAGACCACGCAGGCGAAGACGATGCTCGAAGCGCACGAGGCCGTGGTGGAGGCCAATCCCGGCAACGCCGCGAAATTCAAGGACGTGCTCGAGTATCTGAAGAACGACCTCCGGGGCGGTGCCTGAGTCGCGATGTGGGCGCCGATCTTCGGTCTCCTCTTCGTCGCGACGGCGGTGGCGTTCTTCGTCATTCATCGGCGCCAGGAGCGGCGCATCGAGGCGCTGCGCCGTTCGCGGGACAAGATCGAGCGTGAAGAAAATCGCGTCTTCGATTTCCTGCACGGATTGGGGACCGCGCTCACGCCGACCAGCGGCCCGGACGAACTGAACGCGCTCGTCGTCGAAGGCGCGCTGCGCGTCCTCGAAGCGCAGGGAGGCGCGCTCTATCGCGCGGACAAGAACGGCGCGCGGCTCGTGCCGCAATTCGTCTCGCTCGAGTGCCCGGCCTTTTTCGAGGTGCCGGCCGGGGAGCGCACGCTGACTGGCCCCGGCTGGCAGGCCTACCTCCATCTCCGCAGCGTGGCCGCGGGCGAAGGCGTGCTAGGCGAAGTCTGGCGGACCGAGGAACCGCTGCT
>JBGSYE010000171.1:0-3387 GCA_041751075.1 Chthoniobacteraceae bacterium | reverse complement strand
TGTTGAATGTCGAATCGTGAGCGCTGGATGTTCATTCCCGCGTCCTCATTCCACCGGCATGAACTTCAGCATCTTCACCGCCTGCAGAAGATTCGCGGTGATCATCTCGTAGTCGCGGTCGAAGTTCACGAAGAGCACCTGGTATTGGTGCAGGTCGAAGACGGCGAGGCCCGCGACCAGCGCGCCGAGGAGCAGATTTTCGCGATGGGGAAAACGCGCGGCGAACCAGCCGAGTTGCGTCACGGCGAGCAGCCGCAGCGGCATGTCCCACATGTTCGCGTAGCGCAGATTCATCCCGTACTTCACGTTGCACATGAAGACGTAGCTGCACGCGATGAAGGCCGTGAGATAGAGCAGGTGCTTGTCTTCGCGCTTCGCGTGCAGCACCGCGCCGATGGCGAGCAGGAGGATGAGCGGGCTCGCGAGCAGCAGATCGACGAGGTAGCGATACCACGGCCCGTCGCCCGTCGCGATCGCGTAGCGGAGACTCTGCGCCTTCACGACCAGGAGCTGATACGTGGCGATGAAAACCTCCGGTCCGCCCGCGAGCGTGACGAGCACCGCGAGTCCGGCGGCAGGTCCGACGATCGTGCAAAGGATGAGCTTGCCCGTTACGCGGCCCCACTTTGCCGAATGCGCGACCGCAATGGTCCCGCAGAGCGCGGCGGTGACGAAGGCGGAGTTTTCCTTCGTCAGCACCATCAGACCGAGCGTGACGGCGTAGGCGGCGAGCCATCGCGCGTCGTTCGGGGCCTGGAGATTTTCCCAGAGCAGCCAGAGCGAAGTGAGCGCCCAGAAGGCGAAGAAGCCGTCGATCAAACCGTGCTGCGACATGTGGAGCTGCGTGGGTGCGCAGGCCATGAGCGCCGTGACGGCGAGCATCGCGCGATCTCCCGCGAGCCGGCGCGCGAATGCGGCGGCGACAAACAAGGTGAGACAGGTGAAGAGCGCGGAGACGCCGCGGAGCGAGCGCAGGGTGGCATTGCGATCCACGTCCTCGAGCGTCTCGACCTTCGTGTAGGGCGCATCGCCGTAGAACGCGGCGCGCCACGTGGCAGCGCAGAAGATGTAGAGAAAGCGCGTCGGCGGGAGGAAGGCCTTCTCCGTCTCGCGCTGCCGCACCACGTATTCCTGCGCGATCTCCGGATATGCGCCGACGCCGATGGCATCGACCTTTTCCACGTAGGCCCGGTAGAGATTCTCATCGAAGCCGACCCACTGGAAGCCGTGCCACGGGATGCAGCGCAGCGTGATGCCGATGGCGAGGATGGCCGCGAGGGCCAGCCAGGTGCGGATCGGTGTGCCGGCGGCTGTGGCTGTCTCGCGCAGAGGTGCGGCGGCCGTTGGCGCCGGAGGTGAGACGAGGGTGAGGGCGATGGAGGCGGGCATGGGTTGGTGGTTGAACAACCGTGTGTGCATAGCAGGCGCCGGGCCGCCGCTCCCAGTTCACTGCGGCACGACGAGGCGGCTGAGATCCCTTGCGCCCCGGAGGAAGCCGACACTCTGCGCGTCGGCGACGATGGCCTCGAACGGCGCGACCGAGATTTCACTCGTAAAGGTGAGCCGCGCCCAGGAGCGATCGGCGAGTTCCGGCTTGAAGTCGGCGCGGGTAACTTCTTTCAGCGCGGCGATGGCGAGGAGCTTCGCCTCGGCGGGATGCGCATTCATCCAATCCGTGAGCGCGGCGTGCGCGGCGGCGAATCGTTTCACCATGTCCGGATGCGTCCGCAGGAACTTCACGCTCGTCGCGAGCACCGTGGTGACGGCGTCCTTCTGTTCGAGGTATATCTTTCCGCCCCCCTCCGTCTCGATCCGCGAGACCCACGGCTCGACCGTCCACACGGCGTCGATTTGCCGGCGGGTGAAGAGCGTGAGCTGATCGGGATTCTGCGTCGGCACGACAAAGACTTCTCCGCCGAGTTGCGTGATGCGAAAGCCCTGCTTCTTCAGCCACGCGCGCGCGGCGACGTCCTGAGTATTGCCGAGCTGCGGGGTGGCGAGCTTGCGGCCTTTGAAGTCCTGCGGAGTCGCGATGCGGCCGTCGGGCTGCACGAGGAGCGCGGCGCCGCCGTTCGCCGCGCCGGCGATGAGGCGGATCTCCTCGCCGCGCGATTTGGCGTAGGCATTCAGCGCGGGAGTCGGCCCGACGTAGGTGAGATCGAGCGAACCGGTGAAGACGGCCTCCATCGCCGACGGCCCGGCATTGAAGGGATACCACTGGAGCTTCACCTCCGGCCCGAGCCACGGCTCGAACCACCCCCGGCCCATGCGGGAGAGCTGCGAAGCCACGAGCGCCTGGGCGTGGGTGATATTTGGGAAATAACCGACGCGGAGCACCGTCTCCGCGGAGGCGGAAAGCGCGAGCGCAAACAGGGCGGCGAGACCGGAGAGGAAAGTGCGGGGCATGGAGCGGTCAAAAACTCACCGTGGCCATGACGTAGCAGAAATCCGCGTCGTCGTCCGCGCCGGTGTCGCGCAGGTAGCTGCCTGCGAAGAAGTGGCTGTAGCCGGCCTCGACCGTGAGCCACCGCGCAGGAGACCAGCTCACGACGAAGTCGAGCTCCTGGCCGGCGAAACGCCCGGCCCCGGCCTCCCGCACATCACGCCCGTCCGGCGTGGTCGTGCGCAGCGACGAGAGCCCGTTCGAGCGGAACCAGTAGTCCCGCGTGTCGGCGAGCCAGAAGGCGTGGTAGTTGAGATCGAAATCGACGGTGCGCGTGGGCTTTGCGGTGAGTTGCACCCCCGCGTCGTGCAGATTGCGCCAGGAAAACTCGTCCATGTATCCGAATTTTGCGTGGTTTGACGGGAAGAGGTTTTGGAAGGACTGCGACCTGCCGTCGTCCGAATCGCGGTCGCCGGATGCGTAGTTGTACTCGAGGCTGAGTCGCGGCTTCCACGGCGCGGTGTCAAAGGTGTAGCCGCCCAGCAGCCAGGCGTCATCGCTGGTGTCGTTGATTGCGTCGTCGAAGTCCCGGTTGTTGTTTCGAGCCTCGGCGCGCACACGCTCCTCGATGTCGAAGGCGATGCGGCCATCTGCTGCGAACATTGCGAGCGGAGCGCATAATGCCACGAGCGCATGGACCCGATGGAATCTCGACGTGGGCGGTGGGGATGCTCGCATGAGGGTGAAGGCGCAGACCTCGGGCGGCGGTGGTAGCCTCTCGCAGGCCGGGTGCGCAAGCAGTCCTTGCGTCGTTAGTGGGTCACTTTCGCCGGAAGTGACATGGCGGTTCCGCGGGTCACCGCGGGCAGTTTCGGCGAATCTGCCCCCACCACCCATGCACCCTCTTTTTCCACTGACCGCAGCCGATTCGCCCGCCACACTGCCCGCCTCATGAATACTCTCCCCCGCCGCGATTTCCTCGCCACCTCCGCGCTCGCCGCCAC
>JBGSYE010000170.1:0-5461 GCA_041751075.1 Chthoniobacteraceae bacterium | reverse complement strand
GGCGATTCATCGCCGCTTTGGGTTTGAGCGCGGAGCGCGGGCGATGCGCTCCGCGCAGATGGAAAGCGGCGATGAATCGCACGCACTCCAAAGCTACCGCTGCGACACGCCGGCGACGATCAGGATCACGATGAGGATCGTGAGCACGAGCAGCGTGATCTTCACCCAGCTTAGCGGATGCTTGCCGGCGATCGCGCCGGTGTAGCCATTCACCACCACCTGATACACCTGCGAGCCGTAGGTGTAGCCGAGCACCCACACGGGCACGAGGATGTGCTTGAAGGTCTGCTCGCGATACTCGGCATCGACTCGCAGATTGCGCCGCGTATCGCCGGGGACTTGCTCGCTGCACAGCGCCTCCGTTTTCCGATCCATGATCTGCCGCGAATGCTGGGCGGCGGCGATGAGGTCGATCTGGTATTGCTCGACGACCCAGCCGCTGAGGAAACCGGGCTGGTAGTGCTTGAGGTCGCTGGTGGTGGGGAAGGGCTCGATTTGGCGCAGGAGTTCGGGTTGCACGCCTTTGGATGCAGGCACGAGTTCGTCGTCGAAGTAATGATCGAGCTCGCCGGAAGCCGGCACCCAGCGGGTCTTGCGGACCTGGCGCGTCTGGGAGCGGCCCTGGGCGTCGGTGAAACGCTCGGTCTCGAAGTAGTGGTAACCGGCGTCGGCGGTCCACTCGGCGTGAACGCGCGCGTCGAAGGTCCAGTAGGGGATGTACATCCCATGCACCGTGTCGGTGAGGGCGCGGCTCTTGAGCTTGTTCGGCGCGAACCAGCGCTGGCCGTACCACTGCCGCACGAGGTCGCGCACTTGCGTCTCGGGCAGTTTGAATTCGAGCAGGCTCTCGGGCCGGATCGGCGCGGTGATTTCATCCGCGGGAATGAGCGACGCCGAGCCGCAGAAGTCGCAGCGCTGGCCGACGCGCGTGGGATCGAAGACCGAGATCGCCTGGCAACTCTGGCACTTCACGGACTTCTTTTCCGCCGCCCAGCCGCGGTGCTCCACGTCAATGTTGCGCAGCGCGATCACGAGGTCGTGCTCGGTGATGCCGGAGCCATCGACGTTCAGCTCAGCGGGAGAGACGGTGCTGCAAAAGGGGCAGACGAGCGCTTTCTTCGCGGGATTCCACACGGCCTCAGCGCCGCACGCGGGGCAGGCGAATTTGTTGTGGGCTTGGATCTCGTCGGGCACGGCGTAGGGGACGTCGAAAAACGCGGTGGTGTTTTACGCGCGCGTTTGTGGCCGCGTCGAGAGTGTCTTGCCGTAGAGCGAGTGTGCCGAAAGGCCACTCGCTATCCTGGATGAACGAAGCAGCGAGTGGCCTGTCGGCACACTCGCTCTACGGTCAGCGCGCCGGAGCCTTCGCAGGGATCGTAGCGGCGGCCTCGGCGGTGCTGCGCTTCAGCCGCGCCATGAGCTGGATGAAACGGAGGGTGTCACGCACCGGGTGAATCTTGCTCTTCTCTTCGCCGTAGATGGTGCTCACGGGAGCGGCGGTGATCTCGCAGCCGCGGCGGGCGGCGAGCACGAGCATCTCGCTCTCGAAATCGTACTGACTGCTAGGGCAGCTCAAAAACGCGACGGCGAGGTCGCGGCGGAACATGCGGAAGCCGCACTGCGAATCGGGGATCTCCTGGCCGCAGGCCTGGCTGATGAGCCGTGACATTGTGCGATTCGTGAGCCGGCGGACGAGCGGCATCTTCCGCAGGTCGGTCATGCGATTGCCGACGATCATAGGCGCGCCGGACTGGCTGGCGCGCTGGATAAAGTGCGGGATTTCCTCCGGCAAATGCTGGCCGTCGCCGTCGAGGATGAGGATGTACTCGATGCCGGCGCGCTCGGTCAGCGCGCGCAGGCCGGTCTTGATCGCGGCGCCCTTGCCCTGGTTGCGATCGTGCCAGAGGACTTCGGCGCCGGCGGCGCGCGCTTCGCTGGCCGTTTGGTCCGGCGAGCCGTCATCGACGACGAGGACGGTGTCGAGTTGCTGGCGGGTGCGGGTGGCGATGGCGCGGATCTGCCGCTCCTCCATATAGGCGGGGATCAGCGCGGCCACCTTGGTGCGATCGATCATGCGCCTCATGAGAGCGGAAAGCGTGCCCCGACTCAGCGGGGGATGGGGTTGAAGTCCGCCGCGTGATATGAGCTGCGGACGAGCGGGCCCGAGGCGACGTGGGCGAAGCCCTTCTTCTCCGCGATCTCGCGGTAGAGGGCGAAGGTATCCGGGTGGATGTACTCGACCACCGGGAGATGCTGCGGCGAGGGGCGCAGATACTGGCCCATCGTGAGCACCTGGACGCCGGCCTCGCGCAAGTCGTCCATTGCCTGAAAGATCTCCGGCTCGGTCTCGCCGAGGCCGAGCATGAGGCCGCTCTTCGTCACGATCTGCGGCGCGATCTCGCGCATCCGGCTCAGGACGGCGAGCGAGACGCGATATTTCGCGCGTGAGCGGACCCTCGCAGTGAGGCGCTCCACCGTCTCGAGGTTGTGATTGAAGATGTGCGGACGCGCCGCGGCGATGAGCTGGAGGCACTCCTCCTTTGCGTGAAAGTCGGGCGTGAGCACCTCGATCGCGATCTCCGGCTGGGCGGCGCGGACGGCTTCGATGGTCTCGGCAAAATGCCGTGCGCCGCCGTCCTTCAGATCATCCCGCGCGACGGCGGTGATGACGACGTGCTTGAGCCGCATCCGCGTGACCGCCTCGGCCACGCGCTGCGGCTCGTCGGCTTCCAGCGCGAAAGGCTTCGCCGTCGTGACCGCGCAGAAACCGCAGGCGCGCGTGCAGCGATCCCCGGCGATCATGAACGTCGCGGTGCCGGCGCTCCAGCATTCCCAGCGATTCGGGCACTGCGCGCTCTCGCAGACGGTATGCAGCTTCAGATCGGAGATGAGCGCCTTGGTGGAAAAGAAGACCGGGTTGTTTGGCAAGCGCACCTTGATCCAGTCCGGTTTGCGCGGCTGGGGCAGGGCGGGGTCGTTTTTCGGGCAGGACATCAGCGGAAAAGAAATCCCAAGATTCAAAAACCAAATTCCAAGCAAACTTCAAATTCCAGGTGAGGAAATTTCAAGCAAGCAGATCTCGCGGAGGACGCCCGCTTGGAATTTGAAACTTGGACTTTGGATCTCTACTTGGAATTTGGAATTTGAATCTTGGAATCTTCCGCCCTGTCCGGGGCATCGAGCTGGTAAGGCTCTGGCGTATCCGACTTTGGTGCTTCGGGCGCTGGCTCGTAGGTCTTGAAGACGGCGGCGTAATCGAGATCGCCGCTGCCCTTCTGCATCGCGCCATACATCACGCCCGCGGTGGTCGTGGTGGCGGGCACTTCGATGTCGAGGGCGTTGGCGATGTGGATGCCGAGCTGCACGTCCTTGAACATGTGCTTGAGGGAAAAGTGTGGCTCGTAATCGCCGGAGACCATCTTCGGCAGTTTCAGATCCATCGCGCCGGAGCGACAGGCGTTTTGTTCGAGCGCAGCGGCAAAGACCTCCGGATCGATGCCGGTCTTCTTCACGATCGCGAGCGCTTCAGCGAGCGTCTGGATGGAGACGGCCGAGAGCATGTTGGTCACGACCTTCACCGTCGCCGCATGGCCGATCGCGCCGATCTGCACGACGGCTTTGCAGCTCGCTTCGAGGATCGGCTTCACGCGCAGGAAGGTCGCTTCGTCGCCGCCGATGTAATAGACAAGCTGCTTGTTTTCCGCCGCGCCCTTGCTGCCCGTGAAGGGCGCATCGAGGAACTTTGCGCCCTTTTCCTCCACGAGCCGCGCCGCCTCGATCGTGGCCTCGGGCCCGACCGTGGCGCAGCAGACGATGGTGTGCCGCGGGGTGAGCCGATCGCGCATGCCCTCGAGCACTTCAAAGAGCGCCTTCGAGTCCGCGACGAAGATCTGGATGACTTCGCAGAGCTCGGCGACCTCGCCGGGCGAGCCGAGGAAATTCGGCACAGGCTTGGCCGTGCGATTCCAGACGAAGACCTGCCAGCCGCTTCCGCGGAGCGCGGCGGCGACTCGCGAGCCGATGATGCCGAGCCCGATCAGGCCGACGTTCTTGCGGGACTTGCGGGACATGGTCTGGGACGTGTGATTGGTGGCTGGTGACTCGTGGATGGTCGAGACGTTGAGCGATCAGCGAACCATCCACCAATCACTGATCGCCCTTCACACTCCGCTTCCGAGGCCGGCTACTTGCCGGGCGCAGGCGCTTCGGCGGCCGGCGGCGGCGCGTCCGGGAAGTTCACCTTCACGTCCGCCTTCGTCCGGAGAGCTTTCACGAAATCCTGCACGGCCTGCTGCTTCTTCTGGCGCTGGAGGAAGGCCATCACCTGCGGCTTCGCTTTCTCAAACGGGATGGTCTCGGCGTCCCGGCGGTCGGTGACCTTGATGATGTGGTAGCCAAACTGGCTTCGCACCGGCTCCTTGCTGATCTCGTCCTTTTTCATGCCGAAGGCGGAGTCGGAAAACTCCTTGACCATCTGGTCGCGGCCGAAGAAATCGAGGTCGCCCTTGTTCTGCTTCGCGCTCGGGTCTTCGGAGACCTCGCCGGCGAGCGTCGCAAAGTCCTCGCCCTTTTTCACGCGATCGAGAATGGCCTGCGCGGCCTTGCCCTTTTCGATCACTGCCTCCGGCTTGGCGTCCGCCTCGACCGTCACGAGGATGTGGCTGGCGCGGACCTGCTCGGGCCGCTGAAACTTGTCGGGATTTTTTTGGTAAAACTCCTCGGCCTCGGCGTCGGAGACGGTGTCCTGCCCCTTCACCTGTGCGTCCAGCCACTCGCGCTGCCGGAGCTGGGTTCGGATGTTTTCCTTGAGCTTGTCGAGGTTCTGCCCGCTCGCTTCGATCTGCTTCTTCATCTCCTCCTCGGACTCGAAATTCTTCTGGATGCGCGCGAGTTCGGCGGCCATCGCCTCGTCGGAGACCGGCATCTCGGCGGAACGCTTGGCGATGATCTTATCCGCGATCATGTCGTCGAGCAGGATGCGGTAAAACTGCATGCGCTGGGCGTCGGGAATCTTCGAGGCCTGGTCGGGCGGCATCCCCTGCGAAGCGAGCACGCTGGCGAAGGCTTGATCGAGGTCCGCCTTCTTGATCTCGGAGCCTTCGACCACGGCGACGGGATCGGTCAGCGCGAGGGGTGCGGCGGTCGCGGCTTTCGGCGCGGCTTCCTGGGCATCGAGCGGGATGGCGGCCAGGCTGGAGAAAATGAGCGCGGCGACGAGAGTGGCGTGGATTTTCATTTTGGGAAAGGCGGGGACAGTGGCACGCTGGTCACAGGCGCGCCAGCGGCAATTTGGCGGACGCGCGCGCAGGCGCAGCTCGCGGGTCGCGGTGCTCTGAATCCGCGGATCAATCGCCGCTGCCGACGTTACCGGCCGCGTCCCTTCTTCAGTGCTTCGAGTTCCTCCCTGGAGGCTTTCCCCTTGCCGCTGGACTCGACGGGAGCCGCGCGCTGCGGCGCGGGC
>JBGSYE010000169.1:0-3241 GCA_041751075.1 Chthoniobacteraceae bacterium | reverse complement strand
GGCGAGGAACGCGCAATCGAAGGCCGAAAACGCCGAGCCCGTGCTGCGCACCGCGCCGCCGGAATTCGATCCGACGCCCGCCGTGGCGTCGGCGATCCCGTTTACCAAGCGCAGCCGCCGCAGCGTGAGACTGCCCGCGGTGTGCGTGAAGAGCCGGTGATTCGATCCTCCGCGGGTGATGGTGAGCCCGGCAGGCAGCGCGCTGGCATCGATGCTCACGCCCCCGGCGTCCGCGACGGTGAACTCGGTGAGCGTGACGATATTTCCGCCACTCAAACCAGCATCGAAGGTGATGGTATCCGGGCCGGCGATGGCCGCCGCATTCGCCAGCGCCCAGCGCAGTGAGCCGGTGCCGGAGTCCAGGGTGTTCGTCACGGTGGTGGGCGCCGCTTCGTTCCGCAGCGCGAGGCCGTAGAAGTGCCAGGTTTCATTGGCAAACTGCGGCGTGATGGTGAAGGCGCGCGTGGCCGCCGTGGCGAGGAAGGTGTAGTCCACCCGGATGCCCCGTTCGTTGCCGAACTGGTTTTCATCCACCACCCGGCTGTCGCCGCCGCTGGCGAAGGTGCAGACGCGGTTGGCATTCGCCCAATCCACGCCGAAAAACGAGACGGTGTACGTCTGCCCCACGCTGAGCCCCTCGACGGTGACGTTCGCCGGGTTGCCGTTGAAAATGAAGCGCTTCGCCATCTCCGCGCTGCCGCCGAGGCCCGCGCGGGTGAGCTCGTTGCTGTGATCGAAGCCGATGGCATTCGCCAGTCCTGATACGGAAAAATTCCCGGCCGCGGCGGGACTCGTCCCCGGGATGCCTGGGACGGCGAAGCCATTCACCGTGGCCGTAGTCGTCGAATCGAAGTGATATGCCCATACCGTTTGCGCAGGGGCGATGTAGGCGGTCGCATCACCCGTCCAGTGCGCTGTGGACCAGGTGCCGGCGCGGGCGATGGTGGCAAAGGCGAGCGCGGTGAGCAGGAACAGCGTGCGGTGAAGTGCGTAGAGAAACGGGAGTTTCATAGTTGCGGGGAAAGTGGGAGCGAGAAGGGTGCCGCCAAGCTCGCCGCAACGCACGCTCGGAGAAACAGAAATCCACGGCCCCCAGGAGGAGAAGCCGTGAGCGCTGGCGCGCGGGCTCGCGCGATTGGTGGGAGGGAGCATCGAAAAAGTCGGCCAAGCACTTCTCTACGCTTACTCATTCTCTTGCTCCTCCGAACCGCACGAGAGCAAGAGCATGAGCAAGAGAAAGAGGTAAGAATGCGGACGGGGGCCGACTTTCTAAGACGCCCTCCAAGGATCATCCAGCGGTCGGGAAGTTGCATCGGGGGAACTTTTCCGCGATATCCGCGCCCCCTCCAGATGATCTCCTCGTTTCGTCTCCTCGTCGTCGCGGCGCTCCTTCCGATCGGCCATGCCTTTGCGGGCGCCGTGGCGGACGCGGCGCTGTCTCCGAATGCCCAGGTCTTGGATTGCAAGCCGGGGCCATGGGGCCGGGTGCAATGGCACTACCTCCATCTGGAAGCTCCGGACTGGATCCTGGATTCCTTTGAAACGCCCAGCTCTCAGCCGACCTGGATCTTCCCGAGGGCCGGCGCCGCGATGCTCGCCAAGCTCTTCACGGATGCCGGGGTCGCTCGGGAGACGGTGGAGCGCTGGTTCGCGGATCGCCGGGCCGTCACCGCGGGGCCCGAGGCGACGACGCTTTTCCCGAGCGAGGCCGACGTGCTGGGGCTCAGCGAGCAGTCGCGCGTGGCCATTTATGAGGAGCTGGCACGGGCGCCACAGAATGAATATCACGCCAATCCGGTGCGGATCCTCGATGCCGACGTGGACGCGTGGCTGGGCCGCCGGGAGATCCGGCCGGAAATCCGGGAGCTGATCAAACGGCTGAGCTATCGCCGGGGCCAGGTGCGGTGCTTCAGCGATCTCGCCGTCCTGCTGGGTCACGCCAGGGACGAAAGCGAAGTGCGCGATTTCATGAAGCTCGCCAGCCGGGTGCGCGCGGTGATGGCCTATCTCCAGATCGGGCCGGAGGACGACAACCGGACCATCGACAAATACTGGACCGCGGGCTTCAAGCGGAAGGACGTGCTCCCGATGCTCGACTCCGTGAGCCTGCTGCCGGGCGGAGGGCGGCTCGGCTTTGCGCATCTGCTCCCCCCCGAGGCGCGCAAGCTCATCTACACCTACCCGACGCTGGCCATGGCCGCGAAGGGCCGGATGCCCGACTGCCACTGGACGGCGCTGAATTTCTTCAGCTACAGCCCGCAGAATGTCTTCCTCGATCTACGGCTGGTCGGGAACCAGATGCTCGGAGGACACGACGTGGTCCAGCCGCCCTACCAGTTCGGCGATATCCTCGGCTTAATGAACAAGGCCGGCCAGGGCCTCCACTCCTGCGTATATCTCTGCGACGAACTCGTCTTTACCAAGAACGGCGAGTCGGCCAGCGCGCCGTGGATCATCAGCACGCTCGCGGATGTGCAGCGCTACTACAGCGGCCTGCCGATCGCGGAGATCCGCGGCTTCCGCCGGCGGTGGGCGGAGGATCGCTGATCCTCCCCCGTCGGCTGCGAGACCATCGAAAAGGTCGGCGGGCGGCCTGACCTCATCATCCTCATCTTCATCTTCATCTCCCCAAGCCGCGGGGATGATGAGGATGAAGATGAAGAAGGCAGTCGCCGCTTTTTAGACGCTCTCTGAGGGGCCGCGAGAGGTACGGAAGTAGCGGAAGCCAGGGCGTTCATCCATTCGGTGAGTTGGGAGGATTCGAGAGTTCCTCTTCTCGTGTCCCTTCCGTGTCCTTCGTGGACCCATCCCATTGCCAAAAGGGCGCGCATTCGCCTTACTGCGCGGCCCGCGCGCCGTGTTCGCCTCCTTTCTCACCACGATCTTCTTTTCGTTGTCCGTCATCTTCGCGGCGCGCTCGGCGCGAATCCTCGGCGGGCAGACGGCGAATCTCGGCCGCATCGTGATCGCATCGGGACTGCTCGCGACCTGGGCGCACGGGTGGGGTGGGGGACTGCAGGGGCCCGGGCTGCCCTGGTTCATCCTCAGCGGAGTGATCGGCTTCGGACTCGGCGACATCGCGCTCTTCGGCGCGCTGCCGCGCATCGGACCGCGGCTCACGATCCTGCTCACGCAATGCCTCGCCACTCCGGTGGCGGCCTTTGTCGAATGGGCATGGCTCGGCACACAGCTCGGCACGGCGGATTACGTCTGCGCGGCGGTGATCCTCGCAGGCGTGGCG
>JBGSYE010000168.1:0-2034 GCA_041751075.1 Chthoniobacteraceae bacterium | reverse complement strand
GCAGATCCCGATGCCGAGTCCACTCGGCACCCTCTCCGCCGTGGCGGAATGGACGCAGACCGCCCCCGAAGTGCCTCCCGCTTCCATCGACTACCCGCCTCAGTTGGCGTAGCGCCTGATTCGCACCCTCGTGCCGTGAACACGGCCTGAGGTCTCTCGCGATCAGGCTTCCCCAGACCCCGCTGCGTTTCGCCGGGGTCTTTCGTATCCGCGTGTCGCGCCATGGGCGTGCCGTCGGACCGCCCACCCAACCTTCAACCACCCTCCATGAGACCTCACACACTACTATTTCTAATTTTCACGGGCACCGTCGCAATGGCGGGAACCGAAATCCATTCCTCCGGGGTGGTGAGCCTCGCGCTCGATGGCGTGGCGGATCATGCGCTCGCGCGCAATCCGCACCTGGCTGCCGCGCGGCTCCGCATCGAAGAAGCACGCGGTCGCGTGCTCGGTTCCGGGCGACTGAGAAATCCAGAGATCGAAGTGGATTACCTGCAGAATGTTCACACTTCGGAGCGCGCGGGCGGGGTGGCTTTCGTGCAGCGATTTCCGATTACGGCACGGCTGCGGCTCGAAAAAGCTGTCTCACGAGTTCAGTTGGCCGCGGCGGAAGCGGAAGTGCGCGACGCGGAGCGAAAGCTGGTCGCCGAGGCGCGCGGTGTGGCGGTCAAGCTTCTGGCCCTTGATGCGCAACGCGAAGTCCGCCGACAACAGCTCGCCAACAGCGGGGACCAGACGGAGTTTGTCGCGAAGCGGGTCGAGCGTGGCGAGGCCTCCTCGCTCGACGTGGCCCAGATCGAGCTCGAGGCGGATCAACTCAATGTCGAACTCCTCCAGCTCGACATTGCTCGCGCGACCTTGACGGGCGAATTGCGCCCGCTCTTGGGCGTTCCGCCTTTAGAGTTGATCGAGATCACTGGCACGCTGACCAGCCCTCGCGCAGCGCCGAAAGCCGATAGCGATGTCGAGCATCGTCCAGACCTGGAGGCGGCACGGCTTGGGGCGGATGCAGCGGCGCAGGCGGTGTCGCTCGCGAAATCCCGCCGATGGGAAGATGTCGGAGTCGGCATCATTGGAAGCGGCGAACGCACCGAAGATGCCCCCGACGGCTTGTCGAACGATTATTTCCTAGGCCTCAAGGTGAATCTGCCGCTGCCGCTCTGGAACCGCAATGAAGGCCAGATCGCCGAGGCGGAGGCAGCAGCCGCTCGCACGCAGAAAGAAGCGGATGCGCTGACTTTGACCATCCGCAGCGAAGTCGCAGCGCTGCACGCCGAGATGGCGGCGCTGGCACGGCTCGTCTCGGAAATGGACACGACGCTTCTGCCCAAGGCCACGCAGGTCGAGGAGCAGCTCCGCGCCGCCTACGACGCCGGCCAGCTTTCGTTCAGCGAAGCGTTGCGGGCGCGAGCGCGACGGCTTGAGTTGGCGCAGCGGCGCGTCGATGCGTTGCGGGACTACCACCTGGCGCGCGTCCGATACGAAGCGGCGGTGGGCCTGCGCACTTCGCGCCGAGATGCCGGAGGCAAATGAACCATCCAGTTTTGCTACCAACCATGAGACTCCACCACTTCGGTTTCATTCTCGGCCTCGCCGTTACCGCTGCTGCCGCCTATGCCGCAGAATCCAATCGTGCCGCCGATCTCGTCATCCTCGATGAGACGGCGGTGAAAAATCTCAACTTGAAAACCGTCGAGGCCGTGGAGACGGATTTCGAGGAAACAGTCTTCGCGCTCGGACGCATCCGCGTGGCGCCGGGGCATCGCGGCGTCGTGAGCAGCCGCGTGCCGGGGCGGGCGATCTCGGTGTCGGCGCACATCGACACCTACATCGAGAAAGGAGCGGAGGCTGTCGTTTTAGAAAGCCGCCAGCCGGGCGATCCGCCGCCGAGAGTCACGCTCGCCGCGCCGATCTCCGGTCACGTTTCCGCGGTGAATACCGCCGTGGGTCAGCCGGTGAGCGCCGATGATTCGCTCATCGAGATCATCGATCTGAGCAGCGTTCACGCCGTGGCCGCGCTGCCGGAGCATCTCG
>JBGSYE010000167.1:0-9804 GCA_041751075.1 Chthoniobacteraceae bacterium | reverse complement strand
AAGCGGAACTTCAGACCCTTTGCGCGATACCAGCGGAGCACGGCGCGCGCTTCGGTGTCGGTGACGGTCCGCATCGCAGCGTAGAGCGCGGACTGGCTGAGGCGCTCTTTGTACACGCCGGTGCGATGCAGGAGTTCATCCGGGATGATCGCGTTGTACATCCCCATGCAGCCTTCATCGAAGACGCCCATGATCGCCTTTTCCCGCAGGAGCCGGGCGGCGAAACGCTCGCCGATCTTTGCGGCAGCCGCGGGCACCTTCACTTTTGCGAGCCGCTGCACATGCGAGGTGTCGTGCTGGATCGTGCCGCGATCGAGCCAGCTCCGCAGCCCGCGGCGGAAAAAGTCGTCAGTGAAATCTTCGCTCCACAGCGTGCTGTACTTCACGCCGGCTTTGGTGAGCGAGCCGTTGAGATTCAACATGCCGACGAGCCCCGGCCACTGACCGCTCCAATTCGCCACGGTGAGGATTGGGCCGCGATGCGTGACGAGCCCGGCGAGGACGTGATGGCTGTATTGCCACACCGCTTCGGCCACGATGAGCGGCGCGGTCGGCGGGACATTTTCTCGGAAGATCTCCATCCCGTAGTGCTGGCTGTCGATGAAGCCGTGGCCTTTCTCCGTATCGAAGGGATGCGCGCGATGCACGCGCCAGCCCTCCGCGGAGAGCGCCGAGCCGAGCTGCCGTTCCATGGCGGCTTGCGCGGACTCGCATTTGCGGTTGGCGGAGAAGCGGAGATCGCCGCTGGCGACCAAGTGTGCGGTGGGCATGAGGTGGGGAGGGGGCGGTGTTCAGTATTCAGTATTCAGACAGGCGCGCGAGTCGGGTCTGAATACTGAACACGGAACCGCCGAGTCAGATCAGCAGCGTTTCCACTCGCCCGTCGCTCGGCAACTCCCCTCCCATCCGAACCAGCGCATTCGTGCCGGCGAGGGAAAACGTGTCGCCGGAGGTGGACCAGCGTTTCGGAGTGACGACGAGGCGTCCGTCTTCGACGAAAGCACGCGCCGGCCAGAAGGTCTCCCGCGGATCCGGTCGCATCGGCGCACCGCCGCGCACTTCGAGATGAAGGAAATCCCACGCGGGAGCGACGCCGGCCATTCGCTCGATCGCGAGCCGGATCGCGACGTGAAAGCACACGAAGTGCGACACGGGATTGCCCGGCACCACGAACGCCGCCTGATCGTCTCGCGTGGCAAAGGTGAGCGGCTTTCCGGGTCTAAGATTTATGCGGTCGAAGTGAATCGTGAAGCCGAGGCGCCGCAGCGTCTCCGCGCCGAAGTCGTAGTCGCCGACGCTGGCGCCGCCCGAGATGAGCAGCAGGTCGCACGGATGGTTGCCGAGTTCGGCAAGCACCGCGGGATCGTCGATGCCGCGGTGCGACTCGGCGATCGTCGAGCCGATGCCCATGCCTGCGACCAGCGCGGCGAGCAGCGTGGAATTCGTGTCGCGGATTTGCCCAGGCTGCGGCACTTCGGATGGCGCCACGATTTCGCCGCCCGTCGCGATATGGTGGATCATCGGCGGCCGAACAACGCGCGGGGCGACCGCCCCGATTTGCGCGAGGATGGCAAGCTCCGCCGCTCCGAGCCGTGTGCCGGTAGGCAGCACCACATCGCCGGGCCGCGCCTCCGATCCCTTTTCCCGCACGAAGCGCCGCTCCGAGATGTTCTCGAATGTCACCGTCTCGCCGTCTCGCCGCGCTTCCTCCTGCATCACCACGCGCCCACCGCCTTCGGGCAGCAGCGCGCCTGTATAGATGCGCATCGCTTCGCCGCTCTGGAGCGTCCGCTCCGGTATCTGCCCGGCCTGAATCTCTCCCACCACGCGAAACGTCCCCGGTCCGGCATCCGCCGGGATCACATAGCCATCCATCATCGAACGATCGCCGGACGGATAGTCGGCGTCGGCCACCGCTGCGTCGGAGAGCACCTTCCCGCGCGCCTCTGCAAGCGGCGTCGGCACGGAGGGGCGCGGGTTCACGCTGTCGGAGAGGATGCGGCGCGCTTCGGTAAGCGAGATCATGGCGCCGAAAGACGAGTAGCGAGCGGCCTGGAAGGCAAGCTCGCTCTCCGCCCGTCCACAGAATGCCGTGCGCAGCGTCGCGATTTCTGCATCCTGCATGCCCGTGGAAATCCAGATCCTCGCTTTCGCCCAGGCCCGCGACATTGTCGGCTTCAGCAGCCGCGCGGTGCCGTGCGCGCCGGAGGAGACGCCTCGTGCGATCGTCGAACGCCTCGCCCCCGGTGCGCTGATCACTCACCTCCGCGTCGCGCTCGATTGCGAGTACGCGGATTGGGATGCGCCGATCGGCTCGGCGCGGGAGATGGCGATCATCCCGCCCGTATCAGGAGGCTGAGCGCATGAAGATCGAGATTCACTTCACCGGCGAGCATATCGTCATCCCGCCGACGGCGTGGCCCTCGCGGGAAATCGGAGCGTGTCTGGAGTTTCAGGGCATCGTCCGCGAGCAGGAAGGGGAGAGCGCTGTGGCCGGACTCCACTACGAAGCCTACGAGCCGATGGCCCGGCGCCTCGTCGAGCGGCATCTGCACGAAGTGGGTGCGCTGCATCCGTGCGCGGTCGTGCTCTTCATCCACCGGCTCGGATGGGTGCCGGTGGGAGAAGTGTCACTCTTCATCCGCGTCCTCAGTGCGCATCGTGGCGAAGGTCTCGCACTGCTCGCCGCCACCGTGGATCGGCTGAAGCAGGATGTGCCCATCTGGAAGCGCGGCTTGTGACACAATTTTCCATCGACCCGGCAGCGTATCCGGGCACATTCCCACCCTCCGCAAGTCCAGCCATGAGCACCGAATCCACTGCCAAGCCCGCGAACCCGAACGAAGCCATCAAAGCCGCATCGCACTTCCTCCGCGGCACGATCGCAGGCGAGATGGCGGATACCTCCACGGGCGCGATTTCTGAGGTGAACAGCCAGCTCACGAAATTCCACGGCTTGTATCTCCAGGACGATCGCGATTTGCGGAACGCGCTCAAGAAAGCAGGCAAGGAGAAAGCCTACTCCTTCATGCTCCGCCTGCGGCTCCCGGGCGGACGCGCGACGCCCGAGCAGTGGATCACCCTGGATCGGCTCGCCGACGATCTGGCCTGGCCGTCGCTCCGTCTCACCACGCGGCAGACTTTTCAGTTCCACGGCGTCCTCAAGGGCAATGTGAAGCCGCTCATCCAGCGGATGCATCAAGTGCTGCTCGATTCCATCGCCGCCTGCGGCGACGTGACTCGCAATGTGATGGCCCCGCCGAATCCCGAGCGCAGCACCGTGCTGCAACAGGTCTGGGAGCACGCCCGCGTGTGGAGCGCCGATCTCCTGCCGAGGACGCGCGCCTACCACGAGATCTGGCTAGACGAAGAACTCGTGGCCGGCGGTGAGCCGGAATCCGAGCCGCTCTACGGGGCGACCTACCTGCCTCGCAAGTTCAAGACTGGCTTCGTCATCCCGCCGTCGAATGACGTCGATGTCTTCTCCCAGGATCTCGGCTTCATCGCCATCGTCGAGGACGGCCGGCTCGCGGGCTACAATGTCACCGCCGGCGGCGGACTCGGCATGAGCCACGGGAATGTGGAGACCTATCCGCGGCTGGCCGATGTCCTCGGCTTCATCCCCGCAGACAAGACCGTCGCCATCGGCGAAGCGGTCGTCGGCACTCAGCGCGACTACGGAGATCGCACCAATCGCAAACACGCGCGCCTCAAGTACACCATCGAGGACCGCGGCGTGGAGTGGTTCAAGGGCGAGGTCGAGCGGCGCTCCGGCGTCACCTTCGCGCCCGCGCACCCGTTCCACTTCACCACCATCGAGGATCCCTTTGGCTGGCAGGAATGCGCCGACGGTACCTCCTTTTACGGGCTCCACATCCTCAGCGGGCGCATCAAGGACGTGCCCGGCTGGCCGATGAAGACCGCCCTGCGCGAGATCGCGGAAATCCACACCGGCGACTTCCGCCTCACCCCTTCGCAGAATCTCACCATCTCCGGCGTCACTCCCGAGCAGAAGCCCGCGATCGACGCGATCCTCGCCAAGCACGGACTCACGCAGGAGAACAACCGCTCGCGTCTCCGGCTGAACGCCCTTTCCTGCGTGGCGCTGCCGACGTGCGGCCTGGCTCTCGCCGAGAGCGAGCGCGTCCTGCCGGAGATCCTCGAGAAGTTTGAAGCCGTGCTCGATGCGGCGGGTTTGAAAGAGGACGCCATCAGCCTCCGCGTCACCGGCTGCCCGAATGGCTGCGCCCGGCCGTATCTCGCGGAGATCGGCTTCTCCGGCCGAGCCCCGGGCAAATACGCGCTTTACATCGGCGCGAGCTACACCGGCACGCGGCTGAACCGTCTCGTCTCCCCGAGCGTGACCATCGACGGCGCCGTGGAGCTGCTCACGCCGATCATCCAGCGCTACGCAAAGGAAAGGAACGACGGCGAGAGCTTCGGCGACTTCTGCCACCGCGCCGTGCTCCCCGCCGACGCCACCTTCCACAGCATCGGCACCGTGGCGTAAGCGCCGGGCGTCACCGACGGAGAGATTGCCCGCTTTTGTTTCACCCGTTGACCGCATTCCCAGCGCAGCCACGATGAAGCGGTATGAATGATCACATCTACAAGAAGATCGAATTGGTCGGATCGTCGCCGACCAGCATCGAAGACGCGGTGAACAACGCGGTCGATCGCGCCGCCAAGACCATCCGGAACATGCGCTGGTTTGAAGTGGGCGATCTCCGCGGCCACATCGAGGGCAACAAAGTCGCACACTGGCAGGTCACCGTGAAGATCGGCTTCACCCTCGATACCTGATTCGAGACTCGCAGACGCCCGTTTACGCGAGTGCCACGATGCCTGTGCCGCGGGCGGTGCGGCCGATGGCACGCGCTTTCAGCAGCTCCTTCGCCCGCTCGCAGTCGGTGGCGGAGACGATCACGGCCATGCCGATGCCCATGTTGAAGACCTGATACATCTCGGCGCGATCCACGCCGCCGCCCGTGCGGATGTGCTTGAAGATGGCGGGGACTTTCCACGACTTCGGGTCGATGATGGCGTCGCAGGTCTTCGGCAGGACGCGCGGGAGATTATCCACGAGGCCACCGCCGGTGATGTGGGCGAGGCCGCGGATGAGGCCGTGCGGCAGGCTGGCGAGGAGCGGCTGATAGTTGCGATGCACGCGGAGCAGTTCGTCGCCGAGAGTCTTCGCGATGCCGGGCAGCTTCGAGGAGAGCTTCAACTGCATGCGGTCGAAGAGGACGCTGCGGGCGAGCGTGTAGCCGTTCGTGTGCAGGCCATTCGAGGGCAGGCCGAGGATCACGTCGCCGGCACGCACGCGCGAGCCGTCGATGAGCTTCGGGCGATCCACGACGCCGACGATGGTGCCGACGAGATCGTACTCGCCGGGATGATACATCCCCGGCATCTGCGCCGTCTCGCCGCCGACGATCGCGCATCCCGCCGCCTTGCACGCTTTGGCAAAGCCGCGCAGGAGCTGCTCGAACACCTGGGGCTCCAGCTTCTCCGCGCCGATGTAGTCGAGGAAGAAGAGCGGCCGCGCGCCGATCACGGCGATGTCATTCACGCAGTGGTTCACCAGATCCTGCCCGACGGTGTCGTGACGTCCGCTCTGGAAGGCGAGCTTGAGCTTCGTGCCCACGCCGTCGGCGCTGGAGACGAGCACGGGATCTTTCATCCCGCGGAAGTTCGGACGAAAGAGCCCGCCGAAGCCACCGATGCGCCCGAGCACTTCCGGTCCGTGCGTCGCCTTCACCATCGCCTGGATGCCACTCTTCACGCGATTCCCGAGGTCCACATCCACGCCCGCGGCGGCGTAGGCTTTGGGGAAAGTGGAAGGTTGAGGGTGGAGGGTTGAGGGGCGCACAGCGACGACACGCGCGGATTTGGAAGTCATGCGTCGGGATTCAGGATCAGCGCCACTCAACACTCAACCAATCTCGAAAAGCTCCGGATGCTCGTCCTCCGCGGCCAGCAGGTTCACGCGATTCTGGCGGCGCTCGATTACGAATTTGTCGAGATTCAGATCGACCGGCAGCGGATATTCGCCGGTGAAACACGCTCGGCAAAAGCTGTCCTCGGGCTGTCCGGTCGCCCGCACCATGCCGTCCACATCGAGGTAGGCGACGGAGTCGGCTTCGAGATACTTGGTGATTTCCTTCAGCGTTTTCTGGTTGGCGATGAGCTTGTCCGCCCGGGGAAAGTCGATGCCGTAATGGCAGGCGTGCTTGTGCGGCGGGCAGGAAATCCGCATGTGGACTTCCTTCGCTCCAGCCTCGCGCAGATTCACCACGCGCGCCCGCGCGGTGGTCCCGCGCACGATCGAATCATCGACCACCACCACGCGCTTTCCGGCGACCATTTCGTTGATGAGGTTCAGCTTCACCCGCACATTGAAGTCGCGGATGAGCTGCGTCGGCTGGAGGAAAGTGCGGCCGATATAGTGATTGCGCACAAAGGCCTGGCCGAAAGGAATCCCGAGCTCCTCGGCAAAGCCCAGCGCGCAATAATTCCCCGAGTCCGGCACGGGCACCACGAGGTCCGCTTCGACCGGATGCAGGCGCGCGAGTGCGCGGCCCATCTCGGTCCGCACCCGCGCGACATTGATGTCGCTGATGATCGAGTCCGGCCGCGCGAAATAGACGTACTCGAAGATGCAAAGCGCGCGCTTCTGCACGTTGAAGGGGAATTCGGAGCGAATGCCGTTCTCGTCGATGATCACGACCTCGCCCGGCTCGATCTCGCGGATGAACTCCGCGTGGATGAGATCGAACGCGCAGGTCTCCGAGGAGAAAATGTAAGCGCCGTCGAGCTTGCCGAGCGCGAGCGGGCGGAAACCGAAGGGATCGCGCACCCCGATGATCTCCCGCTCGCTCATCATCACCACCGAAAAGGCGCCCTGAATCTTCCGCAGCGCCGCGAGCACACTGCTCGTCTCCGACGGCTGCGCGAGCAGATGCAGGATGATCTCGCTATCGACGGTAGTTTGGAAGATGGAGCCGCGCTGCTCGAGCTCCGCGCGCAGCGGGGCCGCGTTGATGAGGTTGCCATTGTGGCCGATCGCCACCTGGCCGCGCGCGCAATCGACCATCAGCGGCTGCGCGTTTTTCAGACTACTCGAGCCCGAGGTCGAGTAGCGGACGTGGCCGATGGCGCGTGTGCCCTTGAGCTTTTCCAGATCGCCCGGCCTGAAGACCTGCGAAACCAACCCCATATCGACATGCCGCACGAACTCGGAATTTGGCCCAGTGGCCGTGACGATCCCGGCGCTTTCCTGGCCGCGATGCTGGAGAGCAAAGAGCCCGTAGTAGGTGAGCACAGCCGCATTCGGGTGACCGTAAACGGCGAAAACTCCGCACTCGTGAGTAGGTTTGTGGTGCTTCAAGCGGGGTCGGGCGAAGGCGGGAGAGTAGCGGTGCAGGGGGCTCGGTCAAGCGGGGCGGAAAGCGGAATGATTTTCCCTGAGCGCCAGGCTTTCAGGGCATCTCTGTGTGACGCCTTGCCCCCAAAAATTCTCCGTTCAGCGGTCGGCGGGAGCTTCCGGGCTGATGCGCAAATCGCGACTGGGCCCGTCAGTTTGCGGGAAAACTGTAGGGCTTCGCGGTGGGACGCCATGCCGCTCCACAGAGGCTGCCTGCACTCCGGTTACCCGGTGAGGGACGGGCGCGCGACCAACGGACAGGAACTCGTCGCGCCCGCCTTGGCGAACTGAACCTCCCCGCCTTGGGAAAGAATCCGCAAGTTTCAGCGCCGCCTAAAAGCCAGGGCGGTTTTCGCGAATGCGGCGGGAAAAGTCGGATGCGTCGTTCGCGGCCTGCGCGGAGGGGTTGATGAGCGCACGCGGCTTGAGCTCCGCGAAGGGCAGGCCGGCGGTGGCGATGGTGTGGCGCTCATACATCAGCTCGTCGCCTTTGCCGTTGAGCAGGAGGCGCCAGTCCCACGGCCTCCGCTCGCCGGCGGGCTGCTGCGTGCGGATGCTGGTCGTGCAGTTGGTGGTGATGGCGTTATACCAGCGCGGGTGGTCGCGCATCTGGTTGAGTGAACGCAGATATTCGTGGAATCGTTCGCGGGCTTGGGCGGGGGTGAAGCTGGTGCGGTAAAGGTAGATGTCTTCGCCCTGGCGATAGTTGGTGCGGACACGGATGACGTCGCGCTCGTCGGCGACGATGTAGATCAGCGTAAACTGCCGGTAGAGGCCGCCGATGGCGGAGTAGCTTTGGCCGACCTTCTTCCGCGTCTCGATGGAGAAGCAGAGCGGTGGCGCGTCGGCGAACTGGAAGCTGGCGATGGGATGCGCCATCCACGGCGAGCCCCAGTAGTTGATGGCGAGGTCTATTCCGGTGATTTGCGAAAGGCGCACGGTGCGCGTCTCCCAACGCGGCGTGTAATCGGTCTCGGTGCGGTAGTCGCAGTTGCGGACGTTGTGCAGCGTGACCTCGTCGCCGTTCACTTCCGCCCATGCGGTCTGCGCCACGTCGGGCAGCCAGGGCCGATCGTTGCTGGGCTTCAGCGTGAGCCACCAGGCAAGCACGAGGGCGAAGCCGAGAAACGTTGCACCGAGTTTTCGCCACGCGCCGTGTGTGAAGATGATCGCTGCCAGCACGACGAGCGCGAAGGCCCACGGAACCGCTGCTCTCATCACCGGGAAGTCGTAGTGCAGCGCGCCAAAAGCCCAGGCTGCACATCCGAGCGCGAGCAACCACGCGAGCGCCCAAGCTGCACCCCGCAACGCTCGCTTCATCGCTGCGCGTGCAGCTTGAGGATGCGTTTCACCTCAGCGATGGCCTGCGGGTTCTGATGCGCGCTGTGGCTCGAGGGCACGACGAGTTCGCTCTGCGCGGTGTCCATGTGCGAACTCCAATACGGCACGATGCCATCGGCCATCACGGGCTCGGTCCTGTCCTTGTTGCCGCCTTTACCCCGGTCGCCGCTGATGACGTGATGCGGGATGCCGGGCGTGAGCGGGATGGTCTGGATCGCGCGCACGAAGCGGTTGTTCGGGGCGAGCGTATCGACGCTGTTCGGGATGCGTTTGAGCCGCAGATCGTCGCCTTGGAACGTGGCCACTTTCATCGCGTCCGCGCCCGCTTTGAGCAACGTGGCCGGGGATCTCACGAGCATCGAGCCGATGCGCCCCGCCCAACCGCTTGCCATGTCGCTGCCGCGGAGCGGCGCGGCGACGAAGATGACGCGGCCGATCTCGGGACGATGCTTGAAGATGAGCGCGTCGGTGAAAAGCGCGCGGCTCTCTGGCGAGAGTTGCACTTCGCCCGGCGGCTTTCCGGCCAGCGCGATCCAGAGCTTCTCGTCGGAGGTGTCGGTAATGAGGAGTCGGCTGATGCAGCCGCCCATGCTGTGACCGACGACGACCATTTTCTTGCGGAGCGGGAAACGCTTTTGCACCGCGTCGAGTTCGCGCCGCAGGATCGCGGCGGAATACGGATACGGGTAGCCGCTCGGGTAGCTGTAAAACCAGAATTGGTATTTGCGCCGAATCTCTTCGTCGCCGCGCAGGTGGTTGAGCATCGGTGCCCACGTTGCGGGCGAATCCTTCAGGCCGTGGATGACGAGCACGACGGTCTTGTCTGGATCGTAAGGCTGGAGCCGCGAGATGCGGGCGGTCTCGGCGTATTTCTCCGGTCGCAACAGGCGCGCGAGTTCGAGCTTCTTTGTATCGGTCTCCGCGAGCATCACCGCCAGCGGCACGGTGAAATCCGCAGCGAGCGGAAAGGTGCGGCCGTTGAGCGTCGTCGTTTCCGCAGCCAGCGGATCTTCAAATGCGATCGTGCAACGCCGCCC
>JBGSYE010000166.1:0-6067 GCA_041751075.1 Chthoniobacteraceae bacterium | reverse complement strand
AACCTCAAGTCACTGCCCTACGCCCGCATCCGTCGTCCGATCTACCCCCTCGATTTCATGACTCACCCGCTCGTCTCCTACCCCTGCAATCCCGACACGCCCACTTCACATCTGCCCTTCAGTCCGAGCGTGATCGTCGGGAATCTCATCCTTGTCTCCGGCCAGGCCTCCGTCGATGAGACCGGCAAGATCGTCGGCGACAGCTTCGAGGGTGAGTTCCGGCGCTCGGTGGAGAATCTCCGCCAGGTGCTCGAAGCCGCCGGCAGCGATCTCGCCCATGTCGTGCAGACGCGAAACTACGTCCGCGATGCGGAGGATGTGCCGCTCTTCAATCAACTCTACCGCGAATACTTCACGGCGCCATTTCCAGCCCGCACCACCATCACGAACTGCCTGCCACCCAGCCTGCGCTACGAGATCGAAGCAGTGGCCGTGAAGCGTGCGAGTTAGTCTGCGATCATGGGCGCGCCCTTCTCACTTCAGGCTCGCGGGGTATGGGTCTTCGGTGGGGCGGGGTATCTCGGACGCGCCGTCGTATCGCTGCTCGCGGCGATGAAGGCCTCCGTCCTGTGCGTGGACCTGGAGGATCGTGCCGCGTCGATGATCCGGGAACCGGGAGCGACTGGCGATGTCACGCCCGCTTCGCTGGATGTGAACGATACCGCCGCAGTGGAAAGTTTCGTCCGCCAGCAACTCACCGAGCGCGGCACGCCCGATGGCCTCGTCGTGATGACCTATGCGTCCACTGCCAAGCGCTTCGATGACCTCACCGTGGAAGACTTCGATCGCATGAACCACGGCAACCTCACGGCCACCTTTGCGCTCACCCGCGCGATCGGCCAGGCGATGGCCGCGCGAGGCCGCGGCAGCATCGTGCTTTTCTCCAGCATGTATGGCTCAGTGTCGCCGGACCCGCGCGTGTATGAGTCGCCGATGACTCCCAACCCGGTCGAGTACGGCATCGGCAAGGCTGGCATCCAGCAGATGGCCCGCTACCTCGCGGTGCATTGGGGCGCGAACAAGGTGCGCTGCAACAGCATCTCTCCCGGCCCATTTCCGAACCCGATCCTTCAGCGCGATCAGCCCGCATTCATCGAGCGTCTGTCGCAGAAGGTGCCGCTCGGTCGCATCGGACAGGCGCCGGAGATCGCCGGCGCCGCAGCCTTCCTGCTCAGCGATGCCGCCTCATTCATCACGGGGCAAAATCTGGCCGTCGATGGCGGCTGGACGTCCTGGTGATCGCCATCACTACCCATCACACCTATCCATGAGACGTTCCAAAATCCTCGCCAAAATCCGTGGCGGCAAAGTCGCGCGCGTGTGCTCCACCGGTTCACCCATCGCGGCTTTTCCTGCACTGGCCGCCCACTTCCACTACGACGGCATCTGGGTCGATGCGGAACATTGCCCGTGGGATCCGCACCAGGCCGAAGCCATGATCGGACGCCATCACGCGGCCGACATCGACTGCATGTGGCGATCGGGGACCAAGGAGAAAAACGCGCTCTACCGCCTGCTCGAAGATGGCGCCACCGGCTTCATGATCCCCCACGTCGGCAGCGCCGATGAAGCGCGTGCGCTGGTCAATGCGATCAAGTTTCCCCCGCTGGGTGACCGCGGCTATTCCGGCGGCGGGCGCGACGCGAGGTACTGGATCGGGAAACCGGCGGACTACATCGAGCAGGCCAATCGCGAGACCTTCCTCACCGTGCAGATCGAGACGCCGGACGCTCTCGCCGCGGTCGATGCCATCGCCGCGGTACCGGGTGTGGATATTCTGTTCCTCGGTCCGGGCGACATGTCTTTGCGCATGGGTTGCACAGCGGCCGTGGACGACCCGCGGATGGCCGAAGTGCAGAAACAGATCGCGGCTGCCGCGCGTAAGCATGGCAAGGCCTGGGGCCGCCCCGCCGGGTCCGCGGCCGATGTGAAAGCCATCGTCGGCCTCGGCGCGCAGTTCGTCGCGCTCGGCAGCGAGTTTGGCGCGCTGCATCAGCACCTCGCGGCGTGTTGTACCCAATTCGACGAAGTGCTGGGCGAAGTCGCCGCCAGGACGAACTGACACCTACATGAAACCCATCGATCCCTCCCCACTCCTCGCCGACTACGAGCGCGACGGTGTCGTGTGCATCCGCGAGTTTCTCAGCGCGGATGAAGTCGCCGCCGTGCGCGCCGAACTCGATCGCTACATCCGCGAGGATCTCGCGGCGCAGCCGCCAACCGCCCGCACCATCGAAGCGGACGAAAGGACCGTGCGCAATCTTTGGCGGCTGGAAGAACACAACCCATGGTTCCGCCAGCTCGCCGAGCGCGAGGATATCGGCGCCGTCATCGCGCCGCTCGTGCATGGCGATCCCGTGCTCGTCGGGGTCGAGACCTTCAACAAGCCCGCCCGCATCGGCTCCGGCGTGCCGCATCATCAGGACAACGCCTACTTCTGCCAGACCCCGCCGGACATGCTCACCGTCTGGATCGCCATCGACGCCGTCACCGAGGCGAATGGTCCCGTCTTCTTCATCAAGGGGTCCCACAAGCTTGGCACGCTGCCCACCAAAGCCAGCGGCGTGCGTGGCAACAGCATCGGCTTGGCCGACCTACCCGCGACTCCGCTCAGCGAGCAATTCTGCGGCCTCCTCGCTCCCGGCGACGCCACCATCCATCAGTGCGAGACCATCCACCACTCCGCGCCCAATAGCACCGAGCACTCCCGCCTCGGCCTGCTCTTTGTCTTCCGCGGCAGCCATACCCAGACCGATGCGAAGCTCAAAGAAGCCTACAGCGCCGCCGTCGCTGCCACCCCGCCAGCGTGAAGACGGGTCCACGAAGGGCACGAAAGGACGGAACTTAGCCGGAACGATTCGATTGAGCCACGGATGGACACGGATGAAACACGGATGGAACGCAGATTTGCCGGTGGAATAGAGGCTGCGTGAACCTCGCACCAAGCGGCCTCTTTCTGAGTCGTCTCCAAAACCGCTGCCTTTCCGCATCCGTGTTTGATCCGTGTCCATCCGTGGCAGAATCCAAATGCATCGTTCCGGCTCGGCGAAAGACGGCCCTGGAACCCACTGAGTGAGTCTGAAAATAATCCTGGACCCGTTCTTTCGCGGCCTTTCGTGTCGTTCGTGGACCTTCCATCACCGCCCCGATCTTTCTCACCGGCCAGCTAGGGAGCTGCCACCCGGCCGCGGCCCGAAGTCAGCAGCCCCACCGCCATCGTCACCGAGCACCCGAGCAGGCTGAACCAGACGAACGAAATCAACGGCGCCGGCTTCTCCGGGGTGAAGAACCCACTCTGATACAGATATAGGCTGAGCAGCGTTCCAAACCCCGAGAGACACCCCACTAGCGCCCCCCGCGTCGTCGCCCGCTGCGTGAACATCCCGAGGAAAAACAACCCCAGAAGCGGACCGCCGATCAGCCCGATCACCGTATTCACCGACTCCACGAGATTTCCCGGCATCGCCGACACCGCAAAGGCGAAGCCCATCACCATGACCCCGTAAGCCACGGTGATCCAGCGCGCATTCCTCACCTGCTGCGTGGCACTGCCCTCCGGCGCCTTCGACAGCCGCTGTTTGAAGTCCACGACCGTGGCCGACGCCAGCGAGTTCAGCCCAGCCGAGATCGTGGACATACTCGCCGCATAGATCGCCGCGATAAGCAGCCCCGGCAACCCAGCGGGTAACTGCGTCACCACAAAGTAAGGCAGGATCTGATCTTCCTTCGCGATCATCCCCCCCGCCAGCGGATCCCCGTGGAGCTTGTAGAAGGCGTAAAGTACCAGCCCCGTCCCGTAGAATAAGACCAGCACCGGCAGCACCAACCACAGCTTGATCCACAGCGAACGCTGCGCCTCCCGCAGGCTCCCCGCCGTGAGATACCGCTGCACCGACACCTGATCCGTGGACATCTGCACCAGATGCAGGAAAGCGCCCGCAAAGAGCACCGCCCATAGATTCACCCGCTCGGAGAGGCTGAAGGACATGCTGAGCCGCAGCCGGTCATCCGCCACCGCCGTCTCCCACACCCCGCCGAGCCCGCCCGGGATCTTGCCGAGCGCCACCGCCACGATCAGCAGTTGCCCGCCAAAGAGGACCGCGAACTGCATCACATCCGTCCAGATCACCGCCCGCATTCCGCCCAGCGCCGTGTAGAGCGTCGTCAGCGTCCCCGTCGCCAGGATCGTCATCCACAGCGGCACCCCCGTCACCTTTTCCAGCGCCAGCGCAGGCGCATAAGTCGCCGCCGCCAGCCACAGCGCCACGCGGAAGATAAAGAGCCCCGAAGCCAGCAGCCGCACCGGCAGCGCGAACCTTTCCTCGAGAAACTGATACGCCGTGAAAAAGCGCGACTGGTAAAACTTCGGCAGCATCCAAATCGTCGTGAAAGGCGTCGCGATGAAAAAAGCCAGCACCACGTAGGCAAAGCCAAAGCCGTTCTTGTACACATCCGCCGGCCCCGCCAGATAGCTGATCCCAGAGAAGAGCGCCGCCAGGATCGACACCCCCACCAGCACACTCGGCATCCCGCGCCCGGCCAGGAAGTAATCCCCGAGCGACTTCTTCGACCCGCGCGCCGAGAGCAGCCCCACCCCCACCGACGCCGCGAGATACCCGCCAAATATCGCGTAATCGAGCCAGGAGAAGTGGGTCACACCCGGGAGGTTAGGGTAAGCCCGCCTGCCGAGGCAATCGTAGTCAGGGACGCCGCATCCGTATTGCAGCAAGCTTTTCCCCTTTTCCCCGGAATTGTCGCATTAGCGCAAGTCCGCTCTCAGAGACTTCGCTCCGTGGTGTGGCTCGAGTATCGCGGAGGGCGCGGGCACACGATGGAGGGTTGGCGCTCCAGGCGCAGTGTGGCATCAGCGGGTGAGTTGCCCCTCGAGGAAGCGGACGACCTGGCGGGTCTTCTCGTCGGTGACGGCGCGATCGCGGACGAGCCGGTGGGCGTGGAGTACGGTGCCGTGATCGCGCCCGCCAAAGGCTTCGCCGATTTCGCTGAGTGAGAGCTTGGTGAGTTCGCGGGTGAGGAACATGGCGATCTGCCGCGGGAAGGCGATATTCGCCGGGCGGCGCTTGCTGGTCATGTCGGCGATGCGGATGTCGAAGTGCTCAGCGACGCGTTTCTGGATCTGGTCCACATGGATGGAGCGCCGCGCTTCCTCCTGCAGGAGATCCCGCAGGAGCTGCTCGGTGCGCTCGAGGAGCGGGGTTTTGCCGCAGTGGAGCGAGGCGTAGGAGGCCACGCGGATGAGTGCGCCCTCGAGCCGCCGCACGTTCGTCCGCACGCGATCGGCGATAAATTGGATGACTTCGTCGGGCAGGCGGACTTCCATGGCCGCGGCCTTTTTACGGAGGATGGCGACGCGGGTCTCGACGTCGAGCGGCTGGAGCTCGGCGGTGAGGCCCCAGTCGAAGCGGGAGACCAGGCGCTGCTCGAGGCCGTTGAGTTCGGAAGGCGGGCGGTCGCTGGAGAGGACGATCTGCTTGTGCCCGTCGAAGAGGGTATTGAAGGTGTGGAAAAATTCCTCCTGCGAGCGCTCCTTATTCCCGAGGAACTGGATGTCGTCGATGAGCAGCACGTCGGCCTGCCGGTAGCGTTTGCGGAATTTGATCAGGGTGCCGTTCTGGATCGCGTCGATGAATTCATTGGTGAAGACTTCGCTGGAGACGAAGAGGACTTTGGCGGGTTTGCGCTTGCCGGCGATGTGCTGGCCGATGGCCTGCATGAGGTGGGTCTTGCCGAGGCCGACGCCGCCGTAGATGAAGAGCGGATTGTAGGCGCGCGCGGGCGCTTCGCTCACGGCGAGGCAGGCGGCGTGGGCAAATTGATTGCCGGCGCCGACGACGAAGGCGTCGAAGGTGTTCCGCGGGTTCATCGAGAGGACGGCATTCCGCGCGGCGGCCCGGGGCGAGGGCTCGGGGCTGTCCGGGACGTAAAGTTTGTTTTCGCTGGGGAGAAAGCCGCCGCGATTTCCGCCGCTTCGGCCAAGCCGAACGGCCCGGCGAAGGATCGCGATAGCGAGGAGATTGAAGCAAAGCCCGCCGCTGGCGGAATGAACGGC
>JBGSYE010000165.1:0-2440 GCA_041751075.1 Chthoniobacteraceae bacterium | reverse complement strand
AAAACGCGCGCCCTCTTTACCGAAGCGGGCGGCAACGAAACCGCCTTTCTCTTCGAGAACGACGGCGGCGTCCTGGCCATCGACCGTCATCGCAGCCCCTCGCTGCTGATCCGCTCGGCGCCACCTTACACCCACTGGACGCGTCAGCCGCTCGACCGTTTCATCGGCGGCCCGCTCCTCGTGAAGTGGGGCGATCGTTACCTCGTCGGCGGGCGCAAGACGACGCCGGACAAAGGCCCGAAGACCTCGCTCTGCTGGCTCGTCGGCGAGGCGCTGCACGAGTTCGCCGAGCTGCCGAGCGGGGGAGACAATTCCTATCCCGGCTTTGTCGCGCTCTCACCCACACGCGCGCTGGTCTCCTATTACTCCAGCCACGAAAAGGACGATGCCGACAACAGGATCACGGCGATCTATCTGGCTGAACTGAGCATGGAGCGACCATGAGTTCCGCCATGAAGGTGCGGGTCTGCGGAGAAGTGCAGCGCGTGAGTCGGGGCGGTGCCTCCGGCGTGGGCGGTTCTCCGGCGTCCCTCGCGGGTGGCGCCGGCTTCTCCTGCGTCGGCAACTCAAACCAGTCGCACAACGTGAGCGCCGCTTCGCGGAGGGAACACCCCTCCTTGCGCGCGACGAAGTCCAGAACGTTTCCGCCACCCTTGCAGGTGCCGAAAAAATTCCAGCAGTTCTTTTCCAGCGAGACGCGAAACTGCGTCCGGTTCTCTCCCCCATGAAGCGGGCAAGGCCCGCTGAGGCTGTTCCCCGAGCGCTTGAACCCCGCGGCAAGGCCGTAGTGTTCGAGCACCTGGAGCATGGTGACGGCAGCGTTCACCGCTTTGAAGTCCCCAGCCGAGCGAGGAAGGCAGGGTCTGTCTGAGGATCTCGCAATCATTCCGATTGTTGAGCTATGCGTGTGGAGTTCCTTCCAGCGCTCATCAGTTAACGGCCAGATGCGCAATCCATTTATCCGATATGCTGCCGATCAGGAGGCCTTCCCGGGCTCCGGGGCCCCACCCGTAGTCGGCAGTGACCTGCCCTCCTGCACTACATGACGGTAAGTGCGCGGCGGGAAGCCGAAGGATTTCCGAAAGGCGCGGCTGAAGGCGTAGATGGACTCGAAGCCGCAGCGCTCGCCGATCTCGCCGACGCTCAACTCGCTCGTCTGAAGCAGCCGCGCGGCTTGTGAGAGGCGGCTCTCGCGCATGTAGCGCCCGAGACTCACACCGAGCCGGTCGCGGAAGACCGCACGCAGATGGCTGACGCTGTAGCCGAGATCCTGCGCGAGATCGGCGATGGTCACGGACTCGTGCAGATGCTGGCGGACGTAGCGGTTGATCCCCTCGAGGATGAGGTCGCGGATATTGTCGCTGGAGTGAAGATCGCGGCGCTCGGCGGGCAACTGCGCGCAGTGCCGCAAGTGATGGAGCAGCCGGCTGAGCAGATAGGAGATGGCCAGGGTGTCCCGGCCCGCTTCCCTCGGTCCGACGAACTCGCAGAGGAGGCGCTCGACCAGGCGCAGTCCCTCCGCGTCGAGGATGCGCGGAGAGTTTTGCAGCACGCCGATGCCCGCGGGGGAATGGAGCTCAAAGGTGATGAAGAGCCACTCGAGACGCTTCCGGGCCACATCCATGAAGTGGTGGAATTGATTCGGGAAGATGAGCGCGCATTCGCCGGGATGCAGCTCGTAGGTCGTGCGGTCGATGCGCACCGGCGCCGCGGTCTCGAGCACCGTCACGAGCTCATAGCGGTGGTGAAAATTCACGCTCACCCCCTCGGGCCGCATCGCCTCTGAATCGCTGCGCTGGAAAAAGATGATGTTTTCCGGGGCGAGCGACTGCTCGATGGTCATCCCGGAAAAAAGGCTCGCCGGCAGGGGGATGGCGCGGGCGAGTTGGCGAAGCGTTTGGAGGACTTTGCTTGGGTTCGATTCCACAGACCTGAGTATTTCGGGGTGAGCGTGTATCCTCCCGCCAGCGATGGAAAGAGCGCATTTCCACGTTCACTTTCCCCCGCACACTGCCTACACCCGTCTCATGCGCTTCCTCCTCCCGCTCCTCGCGGCGCCGACTCTCGCCCTCGCCGCGGATGTCTTCAAGCCCACACCCGATCACGAACCGAATCCGAACGTACCGCACGGCACCGTGACGCAAATGCCGCCATGGGAATCGAAGATCTTTCCGGACACCGTGCGCGACTGGTGGGTGTATGTCCCGGCGCAGTATCGGCCGGATGGCTCCGCCGCGGTGATGGTCTTTCAGGATGGCCGCGGCTACCAGGACGTGAAGGGCAACTGGCGCGTGCCGATCGTCTTCGACAATCTCATCGCGCGCGGCGAGATGCCGCCGACGGTCGCCATCTTCATCAACCCCGGGAACAATCCGAAGAACGTCCCCGCGCCCGGCCAGCGCTTCCGCCCGAGCAATCGCGGCTACGAATACGACAGCCT
>JBGSYE010000164.1:0-4152 GCA_041751075.1 Chthoniobacteraceae bacterium | reverse complement strand
ACCGAACCTCATCCTGATTATGGCCGACGACTTCGGTTACGAATGCGTGACCGCGAATGGCGGACAGTCTTATCAGACGCCGCATCTGGACAAACTCGCGGCGACCGGCGTGCGCTTCGAGCAATGCCATGTGCAGCCGCTCTGCACGCCGACGCGGGTGCAGTTGATGACGGGGCGCTTCAACGTGCGGAATTACCTCAACTTCGGAACGCTGCCGACGCAGGAGACGACCTTCGGGCAGTTGTTGAAGAAGGCCGGCTACGCCACGGGCATCTGCGGCAAGTGGCAGCTCGGGCAGGGCAAGGAGCTGCCGCAGCACTTCGGCTTCGACGAGTCCTGCCTCTGGCAGCACACGCGCCGTCCGCCGCGGTATGCGAATCCCGGCCTGGAGTACAACGGTGTCGAGAAGGACTTCACCAAGGGCGAATACGGCCCGACGCTGGTGAACGACTTCGCGCTCGATTTCATCGCGCGTCATCGCGAGCACCCGTTCTTCCTCTATTACCCGATGATCCTGACCCACGATCCTTTCCAGCCGACTCCAGATGCCGCGGATTGGGATCCGACGACGCAAGGTGAGAACGCGAAGCGGGACGTGAAGCACTTCTCCGATATGACGACTTACATGGACAAGATGATCGGCCGTCTCGTCGCGAAGCTCGAAGAGTTGAAGCTGCGGGAGAACACGCTGATCGTCTTCCTCGGTGACAATGGCACGCACAGTAGTGTCACCTCGCGCTTTCAAGGAGCGGACTATCGCGGCGGCAAAGGGACGACCACGGCGCGCGGAACGCACGTCCCGCTGATCGCAAACTGGCCGGCGCAGATGAAGTCCGGACGCGTGAATCGCGACCTCATCAGCAGCGTGGATTTCCTGCCCACGCTATGCGAGGCCGCCGGCGCCGCGGTGCCCGACGACACGGATGGTGTCAGCTTTCTGCCGCAATTGCGCGGCGAGTCCGGCACGCCGCGCGAGTGGCTCTACAGTTGGTATTCGCCGCGGCAGAAGGCCGATCTGACGGTGCGTGAGTTCGCCTCGGATCACGACTACAAGCTCTACCGCACGGGCGATCTCTTCCACCTCGCCGCGGATCCCCTGGAGCTGCAACCGATCAAGGCCGCGAGTTTGACGGGGCCCGCCGCGATGGCCGCAAGCAAGCTCCAGGCGGTGCTCGATCGCTTCAAAGACGCGCGTCCCGCGGAGCTCGACCGCGCGTTTGCAGCCAGGGATCGGGCGGCGCCGGCCAAGGGTCGGAAGAAGAAGTAGAGCGTCTCCCCCCGGCGTTGCGGCCCCCCCCGGCCCGCGGAAGTCGCACCGTCCCACGTCAGTGCAGGAACCAGAAGAAGACGACGGATACGGCGGTGGGCATGAGCGCGCCGAGGAAGAGGCGCAGTGGACTGATGCCCTCTTCTCCGAAAACTTTCGCGTCCTGGAGAATCCCGATGCCGGCGGGGTTGGGGGCATTGGCGATGACGGTGAGGCCGCCGCCGGTGACGGCGCCGGCGACCAGCGCGTACTTGAGTTCCTCGGAGATGTCTTCGACGAGCGAGCCGAGGTAGGTGAGCGCGGCATTGTCGGTGAGGGCGGTGAGGCCGGTCGCCCCGAAGAACATCGCGCCGCCATCCAGGCTCTCGATGAGCGGCTTCAGCCAGTAGGCCTGCAGCGAACCGAGGGTGACGAGGCCCGCGAGGAAAAATCCGACGAGCAATCCCTCTCGGAGCTTCAGCGAATCCTGGTACTCCTTGGTCGCCGTGACGATGCCGAGGAAGAGGACGAGGACGCCGAAGAACACGTCGGGATAATGTGCGAACATCACCACCAGCCCGAGGAAGACGAGGTGGACGGCGGTGAGCCACCAGGGGACGCCGGGGCTCCGATCCGGATCGAGCGGGAGGGCCTGGAGTTCCTTCCGAAAGATCAGGACCGTCGCGACCGTGGCCACCGCGCAACTGGCCGCCGCCCGCCAGCCGAAGTGCGCGAGCATGAAAGGGGTGTCCCAACTCCATTTGGCGGCGACCATCAGGACCGGCGGCGCGGCGAAGTGCGTGAGGGTGCCGCCGATGGAGACATTCACGAAGAGCAGCCCGAGAGTCGCGTAGGCGAATTTCGTGCCGATGCCGCGGTCGAAGTATTGGCGCTTCAACACCAGCGCGAGCACCGTCATCGCCGCAGGCTCGGTGATGAGCGAGCCGAGCAGCGGCCCGAGGATCAAGGCGGAGAGATAGAAGGCCATGGCCGGCCTCAAGGGAAGGAGCCGGGCTGCGGAGGCGATGAAGGATTCAGTGAGCTTTACGATCGGGCGGGTGGCCGCGACGACCATGACGACGAACACGAATTTCGGTTCGGTGAAGTTCAGCCCCTCGATGTAGAGGACTGCACCGTGGACCGAGCGCTGCAGCGCCGCGATGCCGAGGAAGAGCGCCGCGGCCCAGAGACCGAAGACGACTTCCGTCTCCGCGAGAAAGTGCAGCAGATTCTCCCGGATCGAGCCCGGTGTGGAGAGGTGGGCGAGGTGCGCGAAGCGCTTCACCGAGAAGGTATGCAGCACCGCGAGTGCGAAGAAGGCTGTGGCGAGGATTTCCTGCGGCGAAGGATTCATGAGCGGCTCATCCTCGCAGCGGCCAGAGCCGGGGCAAGAGCAGCAGCACGATGCGCCTCGACCCGATTGTCCGGCGCCGCAGTTGCATTCGCGACCGGCGTGCCGTCTTTTCCCTCCGCTCCATGCACGCCTTCAAACGCCGATACTACCGATGGCTCCGCTTCCTGCCGCGGCGCAAGCATCTCAAGGGTGGCTGGCTGCACCGGATGCTCGGCGAGCGGCTCTTTGCGGCGGCGCTGTGGAAGCCCTCGCGCCAGAGCGTCGCGGGCGGACTTTCGCTCGGCCTCTTCATCGGCTTCAGCCCGACGATGGGCGCGCAGATCGTCCTCGCGGGCATCGCGGCCTATTTCCTCCGCGTGAATATCCCGCTGGCGCTGGCGGGTTCCTTTGTCACGAATCCCTTCACCGCGGCGATCGTGTATCCGCTCGAGTATCGGCTCGGCGTTTGGCTGGTCGGCCCGCCGGCGCCGGCAGAGCTGTCCGGCTACCCCTGGATGCTCTACCACTTCATGCTGTATGCGAAGCCGCTGTGGGTCGGCAGCCTCGTCGCGGGGAGCGTCGCGGCCGCCCTGAGCTACGGGCTCGTCACGCTCTTGTGGAAGGAGGTGGTGCATCTGCGCGAGACGCATCGCCACGCGCCGCCGACGGGCGCGCCGGGCGCGGGCGTGGTGCAGCCGGAGCAGGCGACTGCGGATTTGCCTTTGAGCGGGAAAACAACAAGCGTCCAACTCCAGAACGAACCGCAGCCGTGACCACTCGATCCGAGCCTCACCTCGCCAGCCCCGCGCCAAATCCCGGGAGAGCCGCGGTCGCGATTCCGCGGCCGTCCTGATCCCGCATGTCCACGCTGCCGCCTGCTTCGTTCGACGGGGATTTGCTGGCCTGCCACGACTGCGACGCGCTGTATCGGACGCGGCCTTTGCAGGCAGGGGAGAGCGTGGTCTGTCCGCACTGCGCGGCGCGGTTGCACGTCCACAAGCCGAATGCCGTGCATCGCGCGGCGGCACTGGCGATGAGCGCCGCCACCTTTTTCATGGTGGCCAATGTTTTCCCCTTCATCGAACTGCAAGCCGGCGGGCAGATCAGCCGCATCGTGCTGGCGCAAAGCGTCTCGGCGCTCGAGGCGCACGGCAGCCCGGGGCTGGCCGCGGCGGTCGCGGTCTTCATCCTCGGCGCGCCGCTGATGATGATCGGCGGGATGCTCTACCTCCTGCTGCCGCTGCTGCGCGAGCGCCGGCTGCCGGGCGCGATCCGGGTCTGCCGCTGGGTCTATGGCACGGACACCTGGAATATGATCGAAGTCTTCCTGCTCGGCACGCTGGTGAGCCTGATGAAGCTCGGCGACATTGCCACGGTCACCCTCGGCATTTCCTTCTGGGCTTTCGCGGGGCTCATCGTCTGCCTCGCCGCGTCGGTCTCGGCGATCGACCGGCGCGATCTCTGGGACCGCCTCGAGGAGGCGCGCGGATGACTTCTTACCCTGCCATCACCGCCGCCGCGTGCGGGCTGGCGGCCTGCCACTGGTGTGGAAAGGTGCAGCCGCTCGCGCTCG
>JBGSYE010000163.1:0-25324 GCA_041751075.1 Chthoniobacteraceae bacterium | reverse complement strand
GGAACGCATGGGCCACATCGAGCTGGCAGTCCCGGTCACCCACATCTGGTTCTACAAGTGCATGCCTTCGCGAATCGGACTCATGCTCGACATGTCGGGTCGCCAGCTCGAGCGCGTCATCTATTACGAGGACTACATCGTCATCGATCCCGGCCAGACGCCGCTCCAGCGCTGCCAGCTCCTCACCGAGGCGGAATACCGCGAAGCCCAGGATCAGTACGGCGAGACTTTCTCCGCCGGCATGGGTGGCGAGGCGATCAAGCTCCTCCTCCAGCAGAGCAATCTCGCCGAGTTGAACAAGGAACTCGAAGAGGCGATGGGCAACACCAAGAGCAAGCAGATCCGCAAGAAGCTCGCGAAGCGTCTGAAGCTCGTGCAGGGCTTTGCGTCTTCGCACACCAGGCCGGAGTGGATGGTGCTCGACGTGCTCCCCGTCATCCCGCCGGACCTGCGTCCACTCGTTCCGCTGGAAGGCGGGCGCTTCGCCACCTCCGATCTCAACGATCTCTACCGCCGCGTGATTAACCGGAATAACCGGTTGAAAAACCTGCTCCAGCTCAAGACGCCCGACGTCATCATCCGCAACGAAAAGCGCATGTTGCAGGAAGCCGTCGATGCGCTCTTCGACAATGGCCGCCACGGTCGCGCCGTCACCGGCGCCGGTAATCGCCCGCTCAAGTCACTGAGCGATATGCTCAAGGGCAAGGGCGGACGCTTCCGGCAGAATCTGCTCGGCAAGCGCGTCGATTACTCGGGTCGTTCCGTCATCGTCATCGGACCGGAGCTGAAGCTCCATCAGTGCGGTCTGCCGAAGAAGATGGCGCTCGTGCTGTTCGAGCCCTTCATCATCCGCGTGCTCAAGGAGCGAGGCTACGTCCACACTGTGCGCAGTGCGAAGAAGATGATCGAGCGCCAGACGCCGGAGGTGTGGGACATCCTGGAGGAAGTGACCAAGGGCCATCCCGTGCTCCTCAACCGCGCGCCGACCCTGCATCGTCTGTCGATTCAGGCTTTCGAGCCGCAGCTCATCGAGGGCGAAGCCATCCGCATTCACCCGCTGGTCTGCACCGCCTACAACGCAGACTTCGACGGCGACCAGATGGCCGTCCATGTGCCGCTGAGCGTCGAGGCGCAGATGGAAGCGCGCATGCTGATGCTGGCGCCGAACAACCTCTTCTCGCCCGCGAGCGGCAAACCCATCACCACGCCATCGCAGGACATCGTGCTCGGCTGCTACTTCCTCACGCAGAATCCGCGCAAACTCGCCGGCTCGAAGGAGCCCGACCGTCTGCCGCTCTTCGCCGACGCGAGCGAAGTCGAGTTTGCCATGGCCGAGGGTTCGGTGCGCGTGCTCGATCGCATTCGATTGAAAAACCCCGACTACGGCAAGGAAGGAACCGTCTTTGGCGACCCCACGAAAAAGGTTCTCGAAACCACCGCTGGCCGCGTCGTCTTCAATGAAATCTGGCCGGCAGGCGTTGGCTTCTTCAACAAAGCGTGCGGCAAGAAACAGCTCTCCGACGTGATCTTTCGCACCTATCAAAAGGCGGGTCACCAGGCCACTGTCGAAATGCTCGACCGCCTCAAGGAACTCGGCTTCCTCTGGGCCATGCGAGCGGGTGTGTCGATCGGCATCTCCGACATGATCATCCCAAAGGAGAAGCAACTCGAACTCGACAGCGCGTACAAGCAGATCGCGGTCGTCGAGAAGCAATATCGCCAGGGGATCATCACCGATGGCGAGCGCTACAATAAGATCATCGACATCTGGACCCATGCTGGTGAGGAAATCTCGAACGTCATGTTCCGGACCCTCGAACACAACGAGGGGCGCAAGGAACTGAACCCTGTGTATCTGATGGTGGACTCCGGTGCCCGCGGCAACCGCCAGCAGGTGAAGCAGCTCGCCGGCATGCGCGGCCTCATGGCCAAGCCCTCCGGCGAAATCATCGAGCGCCCGATCACCTCCAACTTCCGCGAGGGCCTGACCGTGCTCGAGTACTTCATCTCCACGCACGGCGCCCGCAAGGGACTCGCCGATACCGCGCTGAAGACCGCCGACTCCGGCTATCTCACCCGCAAGCTCGTCGATGCGTCGCAGGACGTCATCATCAGCGAGATGGATTGCGGCACCACCGGCGGCATCGTCGTGAAGTCGATCTACGAGGGCGACGAGGAGGTCGTCGATCTCGCGACGCGCATCATCGGCCGCACCAGTTGCGAGACCGTGAAGGATCCGGTGGCCGCTTCCACCATCATCAAGAAAGGCGGGCTGATCGACGAGAAGACTGCCCATGCCATCGAGAAAGTAGGCGTCGAGCAGCTCAAGATCCGCAGCGTGCTGACTTGCGAGAGCAAGCGCGGCTGCTGTGCGAAGTGCTACGGCCGCAACCTGGCCACCGGCCAGATGGTCAAGCTTGGCGAGGCCGTCGGCATCATCGCCGCGCAGTCCATCGGCGAGCCCGGCACGCAGCTCACGATGCGCACCTTCCACATTGGCGGCGTCGCCTCGGGCACCTTCAAGCAGCCTGTGCTAAAAGCGAAGAACGAAGGCGAAGTGCGCTTCAGCGACGACCTCCGCGTGGTGCAGAGCCTCGAAGGCCACTGGATCGTGCTCAACAAGAACGGCAGCGTCACCATTCACGGCAAAGATGGCCGCGAACTCGAGAAATACACCATCGTCGTCGGCACGACTCTCGCCGTTGCGAATGGCGCGCATGTCAAGAAAGGCGAAGCCTTCGGCCAGTGGGATCCGCACAACGTGCCGATTCTCACCGAGAAGACCGGTCGCGTGGAATTCCGCGACATGATCTCCGGCGTCACCATCAAGAAGGAAGTCGATGAAGCCACTGGCGTCATGGGCACCGTCGTTATCGAACACAAAGAGGATCTGCATCCGCAGATCGTCATCGTCGATGAGAAGACCAAGGAAGTGCTCGCCAGTTACTCCATCCCCGCCGGCGCGCACGTTTCCGTCGCCGAGAAATCGAAGGTCCAGGCCGGCGCACTGCTCGCCAAGACCCCGCGCAAAGTGGCGAAGACCAAGGACATCACCGGCGGTCTGCCGCGTGTGGCCGAGCTCTTCGAGGCGCGCCGTCCGAAAGACGCCGCCGAGATCGCCAAGATCGACGGCATCGTCGAGATCGGTGGCACCGTCCGCGGCAAGCGCAAGATCATCGTCAAGGATCCAGAGACCGAAGCCGAGGAAGAGCATCTCGTGCCGCTGAACAAACACGTCATCGTCTTCAAGGGCGACCTCGTGAAGAAAGGCCAGCAGCTCACCGAAGGCCCCGTGCCTCCGCACGACATCCTCGACGTGCTCGGCCCGCAGGCGCTGCAGGAGCACATGGTCAATGAAGTGCAGGAAGTCTATCGCCTCCAGGGCGTGGAGATTTCCGACAAGCACATCGAGATCATCGTCCGCCAGATGCTCCGCAAGGTGAAAATCACCGACCCGGGCGACAGTTCGATGCTCTGGGGCGATCAGGTCGATCGGCTCACCTTTGAGAAGGAAAACGAGCAGGTGCAGGAAAAAGGCGGCAAGCCCGCCGAAGCCGTGCCCGTCCTCCTCGGCATCACCAAGGCGTCACTCGAGACCGAGAGCTTCATCAGCGCCGCGAGCTTCCAGGACACCACGCGCGTCCTCACCGAAGCCGCCACGCTGGGCCGCGTCGATCACCTGCGCGGCTTCAAGGAGAACGTCATCATGGGCCACCTCATCCCCGCCGGCACTGGCTTCCCGCTGCATCGCGACGTGAAGATCATCCAGCTCGGCGAAGTGATCGGCGGCCCCGAGCCGAGCGCGTCAGAGCAGGCCACGGCGTAGCTACGGTTCAGCAAGATTGGCGAAGGCCGAAGGCTCACCGCCTTCGGCCTTTGTCGTATCAGCGGAGGCGGCTGAACAGGTCGGCCCATTCGCAGCCGAGCCCATTTCGCAACTGCACCAAAACGCCGACGGAAGGGTTGGAAGGGTCGGTGCCGATGCGCGCTTTCGCCGTTGAGCGAAAGCGATTTCCCGCCAAAGAAACAGCGCGGCAGCGGTCCAAGGCCACGAAATTACCGGCTCCGCGCCACGGTCAGCTTTTTCCCGACGGGAGGTCCGGTCAGGGTCTCCATGTTTGGCGGCAACTGGACCTCGCCGCCGCGCGCGGGGATGGTGTCGCCACGCTCGTACACGTCGTAGTCCAGGATGGAGCCTCCCATGAATTTCGACGCGACCTTGTCGAACATCGATGAACTCTTCGGTTCCTCCTTATTCCGGTCGGCGTGCCGGGGAGCAGGCTCGGGGCCGGAAGCCACTGCGGGCGTGGAGTTCGCCGCGATGAGCCTGGCTTTCGCCGCTTCCTTCTCCGCGGCGAGTTGCATTTCATGCGCCTCGATCCGGGGTTTGGTCATCGCCGAGAGTTTGCGCGTCTCGATGCGCACGCTGGCGCCGAGCGGCGTGAGATCGTACACCTTCACCACATCGGCTGAACGCATCCGGATGCAGCCGTAGCTCACGGGCTTGCCGACGTTCCGCTCCTCCGCCGTGCCGTGGATGTAGATGCCTCGCGCGCGTGCTTGCTGGTTGCAGGCTTCCTGGCCGTCGAGCCAGAGGATGCGCGTGACGATGGGGTCCCGGCCCTTGGCATTCGGTTGCAGGATCTCGCCCGTCGCATGGCGGCTTGAAAGCACGGCCCCGAGGGGAAGTCCGCCGCCGACCTTGTCGCAGACGCGGAAATCGCCGAGCGGGGTCTTGTAGCTGCCGCGATCGTCGCCGAGGCCGAACTTGGACGTCGAGACCCGGAATTTCCCGAGCACTTCTCCATCACACAGCACGGCGAGGGATTGATCCGGGACGCTGATGAGGAGCTCGACGGGACTGGCAATGCTGCTCACCACGCCCATCAGGCTGGCGATGAGCGGAGCAAGGCAGTGGGAGAAAAGGCGGGTCGGGCGCACTCGGGCGCGGAGCATGGGGGGCGAGGGGAAACTTGGCAAGCCGTGAGAGCCAAAAAAAGCCCTGCGGGTGCAGGGCTGTTGGTCCGGGGGCGGATGAGTGGTTCAGGCAGCGTTGGGTTCGCGATGAGCGGAGGCTGGCCACGGCTCACTGATGTCTTCGAGTCCGGAGCGCCATTCGAGCACACGCACGCCGCATGCACCGGCCGCGGCGAGCAGCGCGCGGCGGGTTTCGGCTTGGAGGTTGGCCGCGACGATCACCATGTCCGCGGCAGTCGATGGCAACAGCGTGGCCAGATTCTCCCGGCCCCCGAGCACCGGAAAGCCGTGCATGATGCGGCCGTGGATATTGGTATCGTCGTCGAGGAAGCCGATCACGCGATAGTCCTGGCCGCTGCCCGGAGCCGCGCCGCCCTCGGCATGCAGAAAGAGCAGTCCCTTGTGCCCGGCGCCATAAATCAGTGCCCGCTTGAGGTCGGTCGCCGTGGTCAGCCCGCGCGCCATGACACTGCCGCGGAGATCCGCCGCGATTCGTCGGAAGAGCCGGACGCCCATCATCAGCGGCAGGGCAAACCCGCCCAGGATCGCCGTCTCAAGCAGCCGCAGCTTGGTGAGCTCCGTATCGACCATGCTCTCGATGGCAAAGCCGATCGCGAGCCCGCTACAGAGCGCCGTCGCCAGATACAAAAAGTCCATCAGCCGCGCCCGACTCCAGATGCGCCGATACATCCCGCAAACTGCGAGGACCAGGAAAGGCAGCGCCACTTCAAACGCGATGTCCTGGACGATCCCCTGCCGCAAATGCGTAAAGCCAAGGCCGCCACTCATCAGCAGGTGAGCGAGGAACTGCGAAACGAGAAGGATGAGCAGATCGCCGACGATATAGGCGGGCACGACGATCTCGCGGCGCAACGGGCGCGATAAACCATGAACCAGCGCGGAGGCGCTATCCCACAGCTCCACGTGCGCGACATGGCGCACGACCACAAACACGGCCGCCACAAAGGCCAGAAGATAAATGCCGCCCGCCAGATCATGGAACACTTGCGCGAGCAGCCCCACGCTGACGAGGCCTGTCGCCACCAAATAGAGGAGCAGCGCCACCTTCTTCTGAGAGCGGCCGGTCGCGTGCAGGCGATGGTGCAAGTGGTCCTTGTCGGCGCCAAAAACGCGCCCGCTTTCATCGGCATCCTTCCGCCGCTCCGCATGGCCCAGAAGTTTCCGCGCCGTCCGCCTCCAGACCGCGAGGAAGGTATCGAAGAGAGGCACACCCACCACCAGCGCCGGGATTGCGAGAGCGGTGACGGTCGTGCCCTTCGTGTAGGTGCTCAGGGAAATCGCGGCGAGCGCAAAGCCGATGAACATGCTGCCGGTATCGCCCAGAAAAACGCGGGCTGGATGAAAATTGAAATGCAGGAATCCCAGGCAAGCCCCCATCAAGCCCAAGGTGACGAGGCATGAGGTCGGCATGCCCCGGAGTAGAAACGACCCTGCCAGCCCCGCCGTAGCGATGCAGCCAAGCCCGGCGGCGACGCCGTCCATGCCGTCGATCAGATTGAAGGCATTCATCAGCGCTACAAACCACACCACCGTGAGGATGAGATCGACCCAGTCCGGCGCACTCACCCCAAACATCGAGCCGACCCGGATGTGCATGAGCCAGGCCCCGACTGCCACAGCAGTCTGCCCCCCGAGTTTCACCCATGCGCGCATCCCCCTGAGATCGTCGAGAAAGCCGACGACCGTCAGCCCCGCGGAGAGGAGGAGAATCTTGTGCCACCAGTGCTCCGTGAGGAGGCCCGAAAAATTCGCCCAAGGGAGGAGGAAAATCGCAGCGCAAGCAGCGTGAAAAGCCAGCACGACCGCGAGCCCTCCGCCACGGGGTGTAGGCTTGGTGTGGACACGCCGGGCATCGGGCTGATCGACCATCCCAAGCCGCAACGCGAGCCGGATCGCAAGCGGAGTAGCGAGCAGCGCCGTGCCCAGCCCCACGGCAAAGATCACCAGATACTTGATGACGCTCTCAAAGGTCATTTGCGCACTGCACTGTCTTGCTGGAAGGAGACCGCCCCGGAGACTTTTCAGCGCCTGCCAACACAATCACGGTTTTGCGACCCGACACTCGATGGGTTGACAGCACCGGGAGGCCGCTATTTCCCAGGCGCCGGCAGCGGAAGCGCCGCCGTGCCAGGGTGTTTTTCACCTGCTCCGCGCCGGGAACGCAGTTCACGGGCCTTGAAAACGCTGAACATTTCGTAAGTGGCCAGCAGTCGGCAGAACATGAAACCCTCGTAACCATCCAGGAAGCCGCGCTTCAGCACGTAGCTGTAAAGAAACCTCAGCAGCGGGCGGAAGGGCATCTGACGCGACCACTCCCGCATCCGCCGCCGCGAAGCTAGGTGGCCACCGATATTTGGGCCCGCGATTTTCTCGGATGTCTCGACTTCGACCTTCGCTTCCCAGTTTGAGTACCGATTGTGCTTCTCGATCCAGGTGCTGATGTCGGGATAGGCGTAATGGAGCATGTCATGCCCGAGACGGCCGGCGCGCCCGTTCAGCTCCACATGCTCATGCACTTCGTTGTCCCCTGAGCCGGTATCGGCCTTGTGGAGCTTCTCATATCGTCCGAGTGAGTGGCGGAAAAGCCGAAGATTCCAGCTCGGGTAGTAGCCGCAGTGGCGGATCCACCGGCCCATGAACATGAAGCGGCGATTGATGAAATATCCGTCCGCGTCAGGATTCGCAGCCCTGCGCAGGATTTCCTCACCCAATGCCGGCGTAATCCGCTCATCCGCATCGAGAATCAGCACCCAATCGTTCTTCCACGGCACATTCTCCAGCGCCCAATTCTTCTTCTTTGGGAAGTGGCGGTTCCAACTGAAGTTCACGACTTTAGCGCCGTGCCGCGAAGCAACCTCCACCGTCCCATCCACCGAACCCGAATCCACGACCACGACGTCATCGCTCCAAGCCACGGACTCCAGGCAGTCAGCAATATTACCTACTTCGTTGCGAACGGGAATAAGGACGGAAACATTCATGACATCTCCTTTCGGTCAGAGCGTGACCGGCGCATCAGCCTGCGCTGAGTGCGGACGGGCTCCCGCCGACTTCGCACACAGCGAGGGAGTGCGCGCCGCTGTCGGCAGATGGCCGCGCGCCGCAATCTCTGGGATCAGTGACATAAGTAAGGAGCGGGGGGCGGCTGGAGGAATATCCGAACCGGTGGGCCGTACTTGAATTGAAACAGTGCGCGGTGACAAGCCCGTTCTTCCCGCCGGTCCGACTATAAAGGCCCTCAGGCGTGGAGGCTGAAGGCGCGTTGAGGTCGATGATCGGCTACGAGCCGGGGACGGGTTTGACGAGGAGGTGGTCGCAGAGGCACAGCGCATCCATGTCGGTGCGCAGGAAGCAATCGAGCGCCTGCTGCGGCGTGTCCACGATGGGTTCGTTTTCGTTGAAGCTGGTATTGAGCACGATTCCGACGCCGGACTTTTCCTCAAATCGCTTGATGAGAGCGTGATATGCGGGGTTTTCGTCGGTACCCACAGTCTGGAGGCGTCCGGTGCCATCGATGTGGACCACCGCCGGGAGCCGGGTGCGCCACTCGGGGCGGAATTTAACGACATGCATCATGAAGGGGCTGGCCACCGCCTGCTCGAAGTAATCGCCGGCTTTTTCCGCCAGCACACTCGGCGCGAAGGGACGGAAAGACTCCCGACGTTTGATCTTCGCGTTGATGATCTCCTTCATGTCCGGATGCGTCGGATCTGCGAGGATGGAGCGATTGCCAAGCGCCCGCGGCCCCCATTCGCTCCGACCTTGATACCAGCCGACCACCTTTCCCTCGCGCAGGAGGTCGGTGACGCGATCCGTCCGCCGATCGCCGCTGATCTGCTCGACGGGCAGGCCGCTCTTGCCGGCTGCGGCGCTCAATTCCGCCTCCGAATACTCCGGTCCCCAGGAGGCATGGCGCATGTGGAAGCGCTCCGTCCCACCGCAGACATTGTGGTAGCACCAGTAAGCCGCGCCGAGGCACGTCCCGTCGTCCGAAGAGGCGGATTGCAGATACGGAATCTTGAAGGGCGTGTCGCGCAGGATGCGGGCATTGGCCACCCCATTGAGCGCGCAGCCGCCGGCCATCACGAGCCGCTCGGTCGGGACCAGGGCGTGGAGTCTCTTCAGGCAATGCACGGCAGCCTCCTCGAAGCGCACCTGGCATGAGCGGGCGATGTCTTTCTCCCGTTGCCCCAGCGTCTCCGAGCGCTTTCTCGGCTGGCCGAGCGCGGCGACGAGCTTGTCGGTGAACATCCGTCCCGCCTTGATGTGGCCGCGCTCATCCAAGGCGCCGCTTTCGCCCCCCTCGTGCATCCCGAAATTGCCGCGGGCGAGTTGAAACCAGGCTGCCTCCGGGAGCTGGAGCACCTGGCGCATTACCTCGCCGTGCCGATCCTCTCCGTAAGGCGCGAGTCCCATGACTTTATACTCCTCGCCAAATTCATCGAAGCCGATGAACTGACAGATCGCGGTGTAAAAGAACCCAAGACTGTGTGGCAGATGCACGCGGTCGAGCACTTCGATCTTCGTACCTTCGCAGCGCGCCGCCATCATGCTCACAAAGTCGCCGGAAGCATCGTAAGACAAACCCGCGGTGAGCGACTCGAAGGGCGAAAGATAGTAGGCGCTGGCGATGTGCGCGAGGTGATGCTCCACGGGCACGGTCTGGAAGGTGGCGTGCGCCGCCGGCTCGCCGCAGATCTCGGCGAGCTGGGTAAAGGTGTCGCTCGTGCGTTTGCTCCGGCTGAGATGCTCCCAGACGGCAGCCATGGTCTTGACCGGCTTGGAGAGGACGTAAGCCGCCTTGGCGCCGATGTTCGCCTTGGTGTCGCGCGCCATGGCGACATGGGTCACTTCGCGCAAGCTCACGCCTGCCATCTTCAGCACTGCGCGGATGGCATTGGCGGGAAAGTCCGGGCAATGCTTCTGCCGCGCGCCAAGACGCTCCTCGGCGACCGCGGCCTTCAATTTTCCATCGACGACGACGCAGGCGGCGGAGTCGGCGTGAAATGCGTTAATTCCGAGGATTACAGACATAGGTTTCTATTTGTGCAGATCGGTGCGAGGAAGGATCGGATTCCGGGACTGTCATGCTTACTTTTCTCGCGAAGCTGGCATGTGTGCGCACTTATTCCCGGAGCGCCAGCAGGCTGAATCCCCCCGCCGTAAATGGGCCGAGGGATTGACCGTCGAAAAAACGGAAGTCGAATTCTTTCAGAAAGCCTTCCACCTGCGCTTTGTCGGCATACCCATCGAGATATACGGCTTTGACCCGGCCATCCTGGAACCATTTCCGCGCGCCTCGAAGCACCGCGAGTTCCTGATTTTCCACGTCGATCTTGAGGATGATCGAATCGCCCAGGATGTCCTCTTCATCCAGCCGCACACAGGGCACCTTTCGCTGGGTTCCAGCGATGTTATAAGCATTGGCCCGCGTCGCCAGGGTGAAGACGTGGGAAACGGCGCCATCCACGAAGGTCAGCTCGCCGCGCTCCTCCGAGATCGCTACATTGCGAGCGACCACACCGAGGCTCCCGGCGTTCACCTCCAGGCGGCTGAACGTGTCCGGGTGCGGTTCGTAGGCGTAGAAATGCACGCTGGGTTGCTCGGAGAGCCGGTTCACACGAGCGAGGGTCGTGGAGAAAAGCCCGATATTCGCGCCCGCATCCACAAAGGTATCGCCCGCGTCCAGCAGCGTGGCGATCAATAGCAGGATCGCCCACTTCGTCACGCAGGAGACTCGAAAACTGCATCTTTCTCGCGCCACGGACATAGCCATTCTCCCGCATGGAATTCACGACGAAGTCGCTGCCGAACAACGTAACCTTGCGGTCTTCCACTCCGTAAAGAAGACGCGTCACCGCCGCACGCAACCGCGGCTGCTTGATGTAATACCGGTCGATCACAAACGCGATCAGGTTCTTCATGGATGTAGCGATCTGCGGTGCATCTTGAGATAGAGTTCCTCCAAGGCGCGCCCCATGGCTTCGAGTGAAAACTGTTTCACGGCGAGTTCCTTTCCGTTTGTGCTCAAGCGCCCGCGCAACTCCCCTTCGCCTAAGACGCGGTCCATGGCCTCGGTCAGTGTCTCGATCTCTGCGGGCACCACGAGGCCCGCATCGTGTGCCCGGATGTCTTCGGCGACGGCCACCCCGGGAGTCGTGATGGCCGGGAGCCCCATCGCCAGAGCTTCGACTAATGCGATCCCGAAATTCTCGGAATAAGACGGCAGCACGAAGACCGACGCCGAGGCGAGGGCGCAGCGCTTTGCCTCGCCTTCCAAAAAGCCCGCCCACACTACGGACGCGCCGAGTTCGAGCCTTTCAGCCATCTGGCGGAGGCTCGCCACATACTCCGGCTGCCCGTCGCCAGCCAGCATCAGGATTGCATCCGCGTGCTTCTGCCGGAGCGCTGCAAAGGCAGGGAGTAAGAGGTCCAGACCTTTCTTCACGTCCAGGCGTGAGAGAAAGAGCACGACCTTGCTCTTACCGGCGGATGGGAAACGCCCGGTAAAATCCGCCAGCGCGGAAGGCGACGGAGACTCCGGCATTTCGACGCCGAGCGGGATTACCGCAGCCGGTGCGAATGCACCGGCTTGCTCCGCTTCGCACTGCTCCTGGCGGCTCGTGTAGTGCATCGCCGCCGCGTGCCGCAGGAGCGGGCCTTCGATGAAACGAAACGAGAGCGCCTTGATAAGCCGCCGCCGATTCCGCATCCCCCACCGATTCAGGACACCGATCGGCCGCACGATATACGGCACTTCAGCCCGCCGCGCCTGCCGCGCCGCGCTGATGCTGGTGTGCGAAAAGAGAGCATGGATATGCACCACATCGTAATCGCTCACATGCAGCCGCATCCATCGAGTGAAGGGCAGGGACACTTTGTAAAACTGGGTCTGCTTCTGAAAGTATCTTACCCGGAACCCATCGCGCTCCACAGGCACTCCGAGTGGTACATCAAGCCGCCTGCCGGGTCCGTCGTCGTTCGTCGTGGCGATGTCCACGGCGATCCCACGCTCCACGAGGCCGCGCGCGATCAGCGGCAAGGCAAAGCTAGGTCCGCCCTGAGAAGGAGAGAGCGACGGGATCACATGCAGCACCTTCATTTGTTCACCGCCGATCAGCCTCCCACCGCGATGGCCGCGCACCAACGATCGAGGATGGAAAGGCACCACTTTTGATACCAGCCGTGCAGTGGGATCGCACTCTTGTGCATGACATCGCCAAACATCTCGTGCCATTCGTCGCCGAACCATTGCTCGAAGGGCAAGACAAAGCCGCGCTTGGGTCTGTTGGCCACCCATTCCGGCATTTCAGGCACGGCGTGCGCGCCTGCATGGCACCCGCAGGCGCGATTCGATTTCCTCCGGCGCGAGGCGATCGGTGATGAGGCCAGCGATCCCGCACATGATCTTAGGCTTCGAGCACTGCCTCCGGCGACTGGACGTCCGGCAGACCGAGGGCGACCAGCTCCCTGGCCAAAGCGCTCGTGAACTGCGCGCGTCCGTAGGCGGCGATCGCCGCCTGGCGCAAGCCAGCCGGATCGCGGAGGATGGCGAGCGGGTGCGTGCCGCTGAGCGTTTGCACGAGGGCGGCTTCGAGTTGCGGCGTACTGTCTGGATCGATCAAAACCCCCGCGGCTCCGTCGAGCAAGGCATCCACCGAGCCATCCTTATTTCCGGCGATGACCGGCCGCCCGCAGCCCATCGCTTCGAGAAAGACGATGCCGAAACCCTCGCCCTTGCTCGGCATGGCAAACACATCGCAGAGGCGATAAAAATCGCGCAATTCGTGATCGGGCACATACCCGGCCAGGGTCACACACTCGTTAAGTCCCAGTTTCGTCACCAGCGCTTCAATCCGTGCGCGATCCGGGCCGCGTCCACCCAGGATGTAACGCACCTCTGGCAGCACCGTCCGTACCGCCGGAAGGGCTCGGAGAATCTGCTCGTAACCCTTGTAGCGCTCTTCCCCGGCGAGACGGGCGATGGTCAGGATCACGGGTTGCTCCTGACGCAGCCCAAAACGTCGGAGCAGGTAGCGCGGTTTTTCTCCGGGAGTGAATTGATCCTCGTCGAAGGTGTTGGGCAGGAGTCCCACGCGCTCCGGGGCCAGGCCCATGCCCTGCAGCAGACGCTCCCGCGTGAAGCGACTGACCGCGAGCACCCGATCCGCGGCACGGAGGGCCCTGGGTACCAGCCTGCCGGTCAAATTCCACACTTCGATTCCGTGCGCGACTGCCACGAACGGGACGCCTTGCAAACCCTTTAAAAATGACGCGACCGGCATGAAATGCACATGCGTGCTCAGAATTGCGTCCGGTTTCTCCCGCAGCCCGCGACTCATGATTGCCCCGGTAAAGGCTGCCGTTCGCAAGCGGTGCGGCCACCAGCCCGTCGGGCGAAAATGCAACGGAGGGCGATGCTCCGGGAGCGCAGGATAGGAGACGTCATTCTTGGAAAAGACGGTAATCTCCGCACCCGGGAGGCAGTCGCAGACGGCCTCGATTAAAAATTTGCTGAACACCTGGATGCCTCCCATGGCCGATTCATAATCGGGGATCCAGATGTGGACATGGCAGCGTTTACTCAAGAAGAATAGGATTGGCGATTGGAGATTCTCCTACGCGCGGGCATCGCCAGTGGTGATTTGATCCCCGCCATTTGAGACAAGAGGGTCAGACGTGACAGTTCGACCGCGTGGAGCTTTGGCAGGAGGAAGATGAAACCGGCGCTGAACCAGTAATAGACACCCATTGTGGAACTGACGATAACCCCTCCATTTAGAGTAACGAGATGGAGGAAGAACGCGGCAAAGGCCACCTGACGAAGGAACGGAATTCGCATCCGGCGCCAGGTGATGAAGAGCGCCCAGAGGACGTAAACCCTCACGGCATACCAAACGAGGAAACCAACCGTTCCCAATTCCAGCATCACGCGGAGATATTCGGCTTCAGCCGGTGGAGGTTCATCCACCGCAAAGTCGAGACTCAGGGCGGTGCGCAAGGCGGCCCCGCCAGGAAGAGTCGCCCCGGTGCCGAAGCCGAGCCAGCCGGCTGCTTCGACTGCCCCATCAATGCTATCCACGTTCACCAAAGCCAGCCGCTCCTCGGTGTCTCCAGCCGTCTCCACCCGGTGGAGAAAGGCGCTAAAGGCATCGCGGAATCCGTAGAGCGCCGTGCCAACGCCGAGCAGCATGACCGCAATGACGGCCCAGCGGAATCTTACAAGCGCACGAGCGGTCTGCCCTGCGGTGGAAAAAAGAAATGCCACCGTGGTGCCCGCGAGAATAAAAACCGGAGCTCGTGAACCGGACATAAATGCATTTCCCATGATGAGTACGAACTGTGTGGCTCCGATGAGAAACCACACTCCGCCAGCCGGTTGCCCCATCAAGGCGAGGAGGAAAATCCCCATCACCGTCAGGTAGTTCGTGAACCCGGAAATGTAAGGAAATGTGCCGGTGATTCGTGCGTGGCCGCCTCCCTCGCCGAACACGACGATGTGACCGTCCTCCCCACTGTTACTATACCGATTCAAAAGAGAGTCCGCTGGAGCGGAAAATTGGGCCACCCCCAATAAACAAACCGGGATGACGATGAGGAGATAGCGACGCAATCCCCGCTCCAATTCAGTGGAGGAATCGAACGCCATTGGCACCACCCAAATCAGCGGAACGTACCACAAGTAAGACTTCAACCCGAAGAGGCCGACGACGATGGAGCCGAGGGCCGGATTGATGACGCCAGCAGCGACCAGGGACGCTGCGATGAAAACGATGGGAACGAGCAGTTTGAAGCCACTGCCGCGCATCGACCCTTCCGAGCGTAAGAGCGCGAGGAGGTAGGCGATGCCGAGCACGCCATCCTTGGCGAAATACACATACTCGTTGAAGCCTGGCAGCAGCCACTTTCGAATCGCGCCCTCCAGAACGACCAGCACAAGCACGATCGCGAGGCAGCGTTTCAGCCATTGATCAGACGAATTCACAGATGCGAGCGAGTTTTGATGGTCAGGGCTGCGAGGAATCAACTATGGGATTCGCATCGGCCGATTGCCGGCTTCCACGCCAGGCGCGGAATCCCGCCAGCGATTCGACCGGTGAATAGTGAAGATCCTTCGCCCGCCGGCCTTCCGTGATGCGAGCCGGATTTCCTGCTGCGACCGCAAATGCGGGTACGTCGCGACTGACTACGGCTCCAGCTCCGACGACCGCTCCCTTCCCGATCCGCACCCCGGGAAGAATCGTCGCACCGACTGCGACCCACGCGTAATCCTCGATCATGATAGCTTTCGAGAATACGCCCCACTTTGGGTCGTCCACGCGATGACTAGCCGAGAGGATAGTGACACGGTCATTGATGCAGACCCGTCGGCCAATGGACACTGGCTCTTGCACGAAAATGCTCGCCCGCCCGATGAAGGACTCGTCACCAAGCGAGAATTTGTCCAGTGCGCCGGAAATGTCGGCAGCTGACAGGAACACATTACTGCCGATTGAGGAGCCCGAGCGGGAAAGTTTTGCAAGTCGCCAATCGCTGAAGATCACCGACCGGAGCGTCAGCAATCGTTTTGCCCACCCACGCCACCAGTTTCCCGACAAAGCACTCGGTTGCTCGCGTTCCTGCCAAAGACTCGCCAGCATCTCAAGGGCGGCTAAGAGTCCCGGCCATCACTTCGGCCGTTCGACGCAGGCTGTGGTCTTGATACCAGCGATATGCACCCGCCGCCACCCTGTGCAGAGTATCTGTGCAGTCGCCGCTAGTGAAATCTTCCAAGGTAAGATAGTGGCTCCGTCGCACGATGCCATCGAGTTCCGAAGGATTGGCCTCCGGGAAGATTGGGACCAAGCCATGGGCGCAATATGCGGCGTAGATGCCCGATTTACCCAGATAGCCTGGATAATACCCGATGAAACCCGCGCGCGCCTGATTCAGGATTGCGGAGATTTCCGATGCGGGGAGGATGCCCTTTTCGTCAAAGGTGAGCCGTCCTGGCCACGACAAATTGCTCTTCGAGCCAATCGCCACGATCCGATCGCAACCGAGATTCCCGCAGATGCGCTCTATGGACGTGCCGTAACGGTTGATGGCGGCCTTTGTCCAGTCTCCGCCGCCGAAGAGAACGAGCCACGGCTGTCGCTGCTCATAGGGAATTACCGCTTCGGATTCGCCGACGTTGGAGAATACCGGCAGAACCGGGATCTTCCCTGCGTGCTGCGGAGCAAACCGAGCCAGTTGGTTTGCATACATGGACATATTGGTCACACAACGATCCGCGACTCGTGCGACGCTCCCCACGACGTGCCGTTGAAGAAGCGAAAGCCAGAAGCTGCTGGTCCAGACGGGACCAAAGGCGAACAATTCGTGAAACATGACGACCAGCTTCCTCGTCCTGGCGCTGTTTCGCCACCGCTCCAATCCCCGAAGCAGCCAAAGCGGGCATCCTCGCTTTTGGTAGCCGTAGCCCACGTAGTGCAGGAGGACCGGAGTGCCCAGAGGCACGATTCGGTTCAAGACCGTTTCCAATTCCGCCGAATTTCGGTGAGCGAGGCGGTGGATCGGGAACCCTTCAACCGAATTGGACGCAGCTTCGTCCTGAGAAGCGGCGAGGAAACTCGTCTCGATACCCTGTTGCCGAGCCAGTTCACGCGCGAGAAACACAGAGTAGTCTCCCACGCCACTGACGGAAGGAGGCAGCCTCGGAACGATCTGCAAAAGCTCGCTCAACGATTGCTCCCGGGCAGATACGCTCGAAGCACTTCGGCAATGCCATCCCGATAGCGTTGCGGGGAGTATTCACGCGCGTGGGCCACCGCGAGTGCACTGTCCGCTGCCAAGGCCTCCCGATTCGCGGCGTAGTGGGCAAGGCGGGTCGCGATGGCATCAGCGTTCATTACCGGCACGCGCCATGTCGCATCGGGGACGGGCACGCCGCAGTTCTGCGTGACAACGACCGGCAACCCGCAAGCCATCGCTTCCAGTGCGACGAAGCCGAAGGAATCACCGAGGGAAGGCAGGACCAGAACATCGTATTGCCCGTAGATCTCCCGGAGCCTGACCTTTGGAACCGGTTCCCGCACCTCCACGAATTTTGGAGGCGGAGCAAAAAATCGCCTCATATCCTCATTGATTTGACCGATCAACGTCAGTTCTGCGGCCCCTTCACATCCATCAATCGCACGGAGCAGAAACGGAACGCCTTTGCGCAGCGATATATTGCCCGCGTAGAGCACGCGCAGGCGCCCCTTTTGTTCAGGAGACTTGCCGGTCGGGAACCACTTTTCGACATCGATCCACAATGGGATGACTCTAAGTTTGCTCGCGGGGATGCCACCGTGAGTCAGGCTCTCGGCATGAGCCGTCGAGCAAGCGAGGACGACATCCGCCAGGTCGCGTTCCGTGCGCTTGCGATCCTGGATCTGATCCGTGTCGGCGACCCCGACGTATTTGAGGCCCAGCAAATCAGCGGCAGCGCGGGTTGTCTCGGCCAGCAGCGGCGCTTCGTATCCCGGGCAATCGTAAATGCAAGTCATGCCGTGTTTCTTCGCCACTTGAAAGGAGGCAAACGCACAATTTTCAGCCGCGACAAATACGCGACTTCGGGATTCCTGAAGCCGGGGTGCCACCCACCGATCAAACTGTTGAGCAGCCGTGATCCACGCATTGCCGGGAAGCCTCATCAGTCGGCTCCGCAATTTGTATTGCAGCTCAAACCATGGGCATTCGATGACGCGGGCCGGGTCAAGCCCGTCGAGACGGCGATTACCCAGCGCATCCGAGCCCAGGATTTTTGCGAAGCGTCGGCCCCACTTCCCAGGGGCGTCGAAAAGCGAACAGTAGAACCGGTCCAGCCGTCCGATTTCCGTGGCGGCAAGGGCGATTTGGTAGGCTTGATGGACTCCGCTGTACGATACTGTGACGCCACCCTCCATGGCACGGTCAGAGGGCAGTCGCCTGCGCGGCGATCAGGACCGGAGGGCGCGCGGCGGGCAGAAAACTGCAAATAATCATCCGCGCTTGCGCGCCAGGGAGCGGCGCAGTTTTTCCAACGGAGTCTCGCCGAAATGGAACAATAGCCAGCCAGCAGCTAGCGAGGCGGCGATCCCACAGCATGGGATCTCCCACTGCGCGAGCGATGGAGTTGGAAAGAAACGACTTGCGAGATTCACAGCGCGGGCGGCGATGAGGATGTGAATCAGATAAAGAGAGTAGGTCATGGCGCCGATCCTTTCCAACCAGCGCAGCTAGGGGGTTGGTCCTACGGATCCCAGTGAGAGTTAGGACGTCGGATGGGGGACGGCTTGGCGCCACGTTCGCGACTGGGGAGCTTTCTGAAGTGGAAAACATAATGCGATCACAGGCTTCCTCCCGGTATCCGTGTGAAATTCTCCTGAGGTAGTGCGAAGCGTGAAGCTCAGGCCTTTATTCACGGCGCCGACGGTGCGGCATCCGGATGCCGCACCGTCGTGACCGAGCGCAACGTCAGGGTTAGTTTCCTGATCCGGAATGCCAGCCCGAATCCAATCCATCTGGATAGGACACGAAGGGCTTCCGAGTTTGTGGAAATCTCGCGACGACCCAGCCTTCGCGCCAGCTGCTGAGCGAGATCTGCGGCAGCGCGATCACCGTGATCGAAAAGGCGCCACGCCAAATCGATCGCGACGAATGATAGTTGCTCTGGATATTTTCCACCAAGTCGGCTGGCGAGTTCTGTGACCACATCGAGATTATCCAAAAGATACTGATGCGTGTGTCGCTCTGTAAAGCTCTCCCCTCCGAAATGACGGATGGTGCAGAGGACATCGGGAATGGCGTGGAAGCGCGCACCTCCTTCCGCAAGACCGATGTGAAATGCGTAATCTTCGCCGCCTCGGATGTCCTCGCGAAAGCCGCCGACAGCGCGGACTAACTCCCGCGGATACACGCCGACAATCATCGCGCATTGCGTGCGGAGAAAGTAAGCAAGCTGATCGGCCTGCCGGTTGACTTCCACCCAATGCGCCTGCGACATCTCAAGACCTGTCTGCATATCCACATGCCGGGCTCCACAAATCACGCTGCTCGCGGCTCCTTGTCGCTGCAGCACTTCGTGCATGCGCTCATTAAACTGCGGATCCATACGATCGTCTGCATCATGGAAGTGAACATACTCTCCCTTTGCAGCTTCGAGCAGCCGGTTGCGACCATATCCCGCGCCCCGATTTTCCGTCCCTCGGATCACGCGCGCTCCCCACTCGGTCGCGATCGCCGCGGTGCCGTCGCTGCTGGCATCGTCATATACGAGCACCTCGCAGAATTGCTGCGTCTGCTGTCGCGCATCCGCGAGGAGGTCCCCCAGCCAGCGTTGCGAGTTGTAGGCGGGGATGAGCAGCGATACGGATGTCTGTGACATGAAATCGATGAGTGGGGTGGCAGATGGTTTACCGAAAAAGGCAACGCAAGCGGCTGCCGGTCTTTAGAGCAGCCTGCCGTGCGCGGCGCGGCAGAAAACTCAGCAACAAATGGCGCAAAGCGGGAAAGTGCCACTTCAACCGTAGCGAACGGATGATGAGCCTGCGCGCGAAGTCGGCCTCCCAGCCGTGGTGCAGGTAGAGAATGCCGCGCAAGTAAAGGAAGGAGGCGAGTTGAGAGCGAGCATACCACGCGTCGCATGCCACGGGAGTATCGCTCAGACGCTCGAAAATGAATATCTCTCCACCGTACTTCTCCCGCGAGACGTCGCAGGTCGCTGACTCGGGATGCCGCCTCCAACCCATGACGGTCTCGGGCACGAAAAAGAAATCTCCCTGCCCGGCGACCTTCACGGAAAGCCAGTAATCGTATGCGCCCGCGACCTCACTCACGAGCCATGAAACATCTATCGCCGATCTCCGGAGCAGGCACCCCATCACGCTCATGACTCCATAGCGCAGCGCAAAACCGTAGGAATTGGGCACGACTCCGGCAGCTAGGTGAACACGGTGGCGTGAAGCACTCATTCTGGCGCAATCTTCCACTAGGACGCTGCCGTTTTCGTCCAGGATGTCATGATTGCCGAAAGCCAGAGTGCTCCGGGGACTGGACTCCAATGGCGTCAGAAGGGCCTGAAACATCGTCGGGTAGAGAATGTCGTCGTCATTGAGAATTGCGACATAGCGCCCGGTGGCCTCCTGAAGAGCCGCCGCGATGTTCAATGGAGCGCCAAGCGTGCGTTTGTTCCGACGGTAACGGACCCGCTCGTCTCTTGCGAATCCTTCGCAGAGATCGCGGGCTTCCGCAGTGCCAGCGTCATCGGTGACGATACATTCCCAGTCGGCAAAGCTTTGAGCCTGAACACTGCGGATGGCAGCTTCGAGGAAGCGCGTGCGTTTGAAGACCGTAACAATAACCGTGATAGTCGGCATCAGGCGGCTGCAGGTTCACAACCGAGTACATTCCCACACCTGGTAAGGTGGCCAAGCCAGTCGCCCGATCTCGCCGGCTGAGGGGCCAAGCGCTGCCTTCTCCCACAGCGGCTGTGTCGATTCGCGCGACCAGGTCGTGGATGCACTGCCCCGGAGTTTGGTCACGATGCGCATCCAAAGCGTGGGTCTGTAAATGGGCCAGTGCTGGACATAAAGGTGATCGACCCCCAGATGGTCATCGAGCATTGCCCGGAATGTCTTGCAGTTCCATTCCTTCAGATGGTGTGGGTTCGACGGGCGCAGGGTGATATCTTCATTTGCGATCGGAGTAGAAATCAAAAGCCGGCCTCCTGCTTTCAATGCGAGAGCGAGCGTTTCGATCAAAACCTCTGGCTGCGGCACATGCTCGACGGTCTCAAAGCAGACAATCAGATCGAACTCGGCGCGAGAGGATAACTTCAAAACATCTCCGACGCCAAACGTGACGTTAGGGTGTCTATTTCTGATGCCGGCATAGCGGATCGTATCCTTGTCCAGGTCGTAGGATACCACGCGGGAGGCGCCGCCCTCCTCTGCGAGCATACGGCTGCCCCTTCCGGTTCCGCATGCGACATCGAGGACGGTGCAGTCTTTGGCAAAACCGCAGGCAAATTCATATCGCTGGAAGTGTTCCATTTCGACATGCCTCGGGGTGAATCCTTCTATCCAGCGCTCGAGGCGGTTTCCGGTGACCAGGCCAGCGAGCATTTGCAGTTCGTAATTCACGGAAAATAATCCGTCTTCGTTAGAAATGGGGACCGGCATAGTTGGGAGTAGTGTGATTCAGGAGACGTTCCGTCCAGGCTTCGCAATGGTGTCCAAAAGGATAACTCTGGAGTGCGACCATGTGGCAATGCGCCAGATGCTGAACGCGATGCTGAAACAGATGCCGATCGAAAAGGCGATCCAAGGCTGCTGGGTTTGCTCAACAACCCAGCACGCTGCGGCAAAAAACGTGGCGAGGAACGCCATCTGTGCCCACTTGAATTCCTTCATGACGCCCCCGAGCTCCGAGTAGAGGAAACACACGCAGGGGATGTTGCTCACAATGAATGTGACGGCAGAGGTAGCCGCATAGCCGGTGGCGCCGTATCGCGGAATTAAGAACCACCCCACGCCGAGGAAAAGCAAAGTTTGAACTGCGATCAGCCCAAATGCCATCCACATGCGGCCGAGGCTGATGATCACCGAGCCTAACGGCCACAAGAGTCCGTAGGCGAGAGAACCAATCATGATCCACCGCACCACGGGTTCGCCGCCACGATAGGTGTCTCCATAAGGCAGCAGTGCGAGCCAGGGGGCAGCGAGCAGGATCAGAGAAAATGGGACCATCAGGAGCATCGCGGCAAAGAATGCAGCCATGAGTGTCTTGCCGTACGTAACCATGTCTTTTCTCCCGAAGGCATCGCTCAGCACCGGCAGAAAAGGAGTCATTAGCATCCCGAGGGCGATTTCGGGGAGTTGTTGCATGCGCTTGACTGCGTTGAAGACGCCCATTCCGCTGTATCCGTCGATCTGATTGACCAGAAGGGCGCCGCAGGCCCATGCCGAAAAGCTAATCAACGCGGAATTGAGGACGCCGGGAATGTTGAAGTTTAGGAAGATGGACCATTCTCCGGCAGCGCCCTTGTAGGTGAGTGGAATGCCGTTGACGCGCGCTTCCTCGCGCAGAGCGATCCAATTGAGGAGACAGTTCACCGCTGCGCTGACCACGAGCGCTATCAACGCGCCTTGGACTTTCCCGACCCACACCCCGAGGATCATGAGTGGAAATGTGAGGATGCCAGTCACCACACTGATCTTGGAGATGGCTTTAAATGCTTCAAATCCGCTAAGAGCACCCGTCTGCGCGCCGTTGATGCCGCCGAACAAAAGCAGAAGTGCGCCAATCCGAAGAAGACCGCCGAGATGCTCGGCAGCGAGTGTTCGCGCGGCGAGCCATTCCGCGGACAGGAAAAGCACGATGCTTAAGACTCCACTGGTGATCCATGCGGTGGCGCTGGCCAGGCTGATGATCCGGCCAGCACGAACAGGGTCCGAGTGGCGGAATTCCGCCACGAATTTCGTGGAAGCCATGCCGAGCCCAAATCCAGCGACGGTTCCGAAAAGGCCCACGGTGCTTTGCACCATGCCGAGTTCTCCGAAGCCGTGAGGGGAGAGGACCCTGCCGATGACGATGGTGGAGATCAGCCCCAGGCCGCGCGAGATCAGAGCTCCCAAGACGGACCAAAATGCCCCGCGCGCCAGCCGGGTGGCCAGTGCAGAGGTGGACAAGAAGTGGCTGAGGCGGCTTGAAGCGAAACGCAAGGAATGGAAGTGAAGTTCAAAGGTGGACTACCTGAGGTGGGCCATCGCCGCCCTCAGTAGGTGATGCGATAGTGAAGGAGCTTGAGGAGCTCGCTCTGAAATTCGGCGACGCCGTATTCGCTGTGCCACCAGTTGCCAAGCTCGTAGCGGTCGGGCTTGATGGCGGTGACACGGGCGTCGTAAGCGCCGGCGAAGAGGCGCTCGAAGATCCAGTTCACACGGCGGGTGTGGAAGTGATTGGTCGGCACGATGACAGTGTGGCCACCGTGTGTGTCGAGCCACTGGCGGGTGGCGACGGCCTCGTCGTAAGTGCTCGCGACGGTGCCAGGGAGGCGCTCAATGGCCTCACTCGGGACGCCGAGCTTTTCCAGGATGCGAATGGCGACGACGTCCTCGGCTTCCATGGCGCCCAGTCGGGTGGCAGAGGTCTCCTCGGGACAGGTGACCAGCACTTTCAGCGCGAGACCCGCGTGGTAGAGCCGGGCAGCGCCCGCTGGCCGCAGGTGCAGTCCTCCGCCGAGGACGACGATGGCATCGGCCCGCGCGGGTAGCGGCTCATCCACGATGAAGGCGCGGGCTGCGGCGGTGAGGATCGGGGCGCGACTGACCCACAGACCGGTGAGTGCTACGAGCAGTGCGAGGAGGCCGCGGAGGACCGTCCGTCGCGCGCGCCACGGCGCGGGGCCGGCTCCGGGCGTCGGGAGGTCTGACGGCCGAAGTGGCGAATCGGCAGTCATGGACGAATCCGGGGATCCCGCGGGCTGGTGATGCTTTGACATCAAATCCGAGTGTGCGATGATGCCTGGCGTGCGAACGACACTGACCATTGATGATGATCTGGCGGGGATTCTCCGCCGGAAAGCGCGCGAATTGGACAAGCCTTTCAAGGAGTTGGTCAATGCCGCCTTGAGGAAGGGGCTTTCGGAGAATCTACCCGAGCGACCTCACCGAGTCGTCGTTCGGCCGCATGACTTTGGGGTGCCGAAGGCAGGCGTTGACATGGATCGCTTGAACCAACTGGTGGATGAACTGGAGGTGGAGGAGTATTTGAGAAAGGCGGCCAGGGATGATTCTGCCGGACGTTAACCTGCTCGTTTACGCCCACAACCTTCGGGCACCTCAACACCCGAAGGCGCTGCATTGGTGGACTCAATGTCTCGATGGGTCGGATGGCGTGGGGCTCGCGTGGGTGGTGATTCTGGGTTTTGTGCGGATAGTCACGCACCCCAGGGTATTTGAGCGTCCGCTCGCGGTTGCCGATGCGGTCGGGCGGGTGGAGGAATGGCTCACCCTGCCGCACGTCCAGGTGATCGATCCTCCCGAATCCCATTTTCAAACGTGGTCATCCTTATTGAAGCGACTGGGGACGGCCGGCAACCTCACGACGGACGCTCATTTGGCGGCTCTGGCGATCGAGCGTGGGTTGATCCTGCACACGACGGATGCCGATTTTGCGCGGTTTCCAGGGTTGAAATGGAAGAATCCGTTGCGAGGGACTTGAGCAGGCCGCCGATCTCGCGCCGGTAACAGGCGGGGGTGAACTGCGCGGCGAAGGTGAGGGCGGTGGCGCGGTCGGCTTTCACGGTTTCGCGGTCCCGTGCGTAAGCCGCCAGCTTTGCCGTGATCGCGGCAGCATCCATGGCGGGCACGCGCCACGTGGGAGCGGGGACGGGGACGCCGCAGTTTTCGGTGACGATCGCGGAATGCCCTACGACTCTGCATCCCGAGCTTGCGTGCCTTCCTCAATCGCTTCGATGTGCTGAAGTTCGACGGTGTCGTCTTCCTTGAGAACGCAGTAGATGACGATGCGCACGATCACTCCATCGTCACGAAGAAGGGCGGGCGTTTGATAAATCCGCAACGATGCGGAGCCTGGCGCGAGGGCAATGAGGTCGGTATAGCAGGCAAGGCGGTAGAACTCCCGGGCGAGAATGCCTTCGACGTCCTGCAAGGCACCCAATCTTTGGAGCGCGTGATCGAACCACTCCGAGTGGATGAGTTGTCTCGGGCGAGGCAAGGTGCCTTGAATTTACTTCCGAAGGCCAAGTCTCTCGGCAGTGTCCAAAACACGATCGAGAGTTGCGCCCGTGGGAATATTTTCCCCGGTGGGAGGTTCAGGATGCCAGTTGCCTTCTTCGATCATCCGGCTGGCACGCGCCATCAGGGTTTCGACATCCAGGGCAGGATAAGAGGCGACCATCCACGCTGTGAGCCGCTTTTTCTCCTCGGCGGGAAGGGCGGCAACGGCATTCTGGATTTCGCGGAAGCTCATGGGAGGAGGGTAGCGGAATCGTGAAAATCGGAAATCGGAAATTGGGTCAGAGTTCGGTGCTGGGCGGATGAGCGTGCTCCCGTTCGTAGGCGTTCTCGAAGCTCACCAGTTGGCGGATGAGGGCGTTGTACTGCGAGTAGGCGTCCCCGCTTTCCGCACCGAGGAACTGGTAAAGCCGACGCTCGGGTTCCGCGATGGGGCTGGCTTGGTGTTCGTGCAAATCCATGCCGGCGCGTATCAGGCGGGGCCAGCCGATGGCGATGAGGCACGCCGCTGGGCTGATGCGCCCCGCGGCGGTGTCGGCGAGTCCCTGGGCGATTAGTGCTCC
>JBGSYE010000162.1:0-2149 GCA_041751075.1 Chthoniobacteraceae bacterium | reverse complement strand
AAACGGCGGCATCCCGGCGGCGCAGATCGAGCCGCACGGCCTCGACATGTTTGCAGGTGCCGAGCCCGTTTGCCCGGAAGTCGGCACAGGTGCAGTGGACGCGCGGCCCGTCCGCATCGCGGATCTCGACGCGGTAGGTCCGCCCGCTCACGGAGTGCATCTCGAAGTTGGAGAAAACGGGATGCGCCGGATCGAGATTGCTGATCTCGAATTTCTCCTCGCGCGCCCTCCGCTGCCGCCGCTCGACCTCGAAGGCATCCGACGTCGCGGCCGCCGCAGCGGGCGAGGGTGCGTATTTCGGCATGGCGCCATGAGGCGCGAGGCGGGCGGGCGTTGTCAATGGCGGCCCGCTCCCGGTCAAAGGGACTTGTCGAAGCCCGCGATCGGGTCGAAATTACCCGCCCATGCGCTTCCTCCTCCCGCTCGTTCTGCTCGGCACTTTTCCTGGCCTCGGGCCCGCGACGGCTCGCGCCCAGATGGCGTCGCTCGATCCCGCAGCGGTCGAGGAGCCGTCGCTCACGCCCACGTGGGAGACGCAGAAATCGGCGCGCACCTACGTGCTCACCATCCCGCCTCCGCGCGGGCAGATCGTGGACCGGCACGGCAGCCCGCTCGCCCAGAACCGGGTGAGCTACAATCTCGCGATCAAGTTCCCCACGCCGCTCAACTTTTCCGAGACGGAGGTCATGGCCTTCGTGGACCGCGAGCTGCGCACCCTGGGCCAGCGGCTCGACCGGCAGTTTAAAATCGACCGGAAAGACGTGCTCCAGCATTACCAGAAACGCGGCGTGCTGCCCTACGATATCGCGCGCGATCTGCTGCCTTCGGAGATCGAGCTGCTGCAAAAAAACCCGGTTCCCGGGGCGGTCCTGAATCCGGTCTATCTGCGCTTCTATCCCAATGCCGAACTGGCCGGCCATATCGTCGGCTACGCCGGGCGCGCGGGCGGCACGCCTTCGGGCGCGATCACGAATAACGATCCCATTTTCGCCGGCTCGGAAGGCCGCGAGGGTTTGGAGAAAACATTCGATGCGCAGCTCTCCGGCGAGCCCGGCCAGTATAACATCACCATCGACGCGAAGGGAAAAATCGCCTCGGAGCGCGTGACCATTCCGCCGCAGCCCGGCTTCAATGTCGTGACGACGCTCGACGAGGGCATCCAGCGCCAGTGCGAGGAAATCCTGGCGAAGAGCGCCAAGCGCGGCGCCATCGTCGTCATTAATCCAAACAACGGCGACATCCTGGCCATGGCCTCGTGGCCCGTTTTCAATCCGAATAAATTCATCCCCGCCATCAGTTCGGAGGATTTCCAGGAGCTCCAGAATGACCCAAATATCCCGCTGCTCCCGCGCGCCTACCGTTCGGCTTATCCGCCCGGATCCGTCTTCAAAGTGCCGGTCGGCCTGGCCGCCTTGGAATCGGGCGGGATCAGCACGAGCGACGAGTTCAACTGCCCTCCCTCTTTTTCTCTCGGCCGCCTGACTTTCCGCAATTGGAAGAAGACGGGCACCGGGATGCTGAACTTCCGGCAGGCGCTTACGCAGTCCTGCAACACCTGGTTTTATCAGGTCGGGATCAAGATCGGCAAACAGCCCATCATCGACTGGTCCACCCGGCTGGGCTTCGGCGACAAAACCGGCATTCCCCTCGCCTCCGAGGTTGCGGGGCGCATCCCGACCGACGAATACATGAAGGCGACTTACGGGCGGCAGATCATGGACGGCGACGTGGCGAACATGTCCATCGGCCAGGGCGACATCCTCATTTCACCGCTCCAGATGGCGCAGGCCATGGCCACGATTGGCAACGGCGGCACCTTCTTCCAGACGCGGCTTGTGCAGCAGGTCCAGAGCATTGACGACCGGATCGTCAATGCCTACGAAGTGCGCGCCAAGGACAAGCTGGAGATCAATCCCGCGATCCTTGAGAACATGAAAAAGGCGATGGTCGATGTCGTGTCCGCCGGATCCGGCACCGCGCACCGCGCCGAAGTCGATGGCGTAGCCGTGGCCGGCAAGACCGGGACGGCGCAATGGGGCCCGAAACAGCGCGAGCGAACCGCCGCCTGGTTCGCCGGCTTCGCCCCCGCCGAAGCGCCGCGCTACGCCTACGCCGCACTCTATGAAGGTGCGCCGAATGATCACGATGT
>JBGSYE010000161.1:0-7660 GCA_041751075.1 Chthoniobacteraceae bacterium | reverse complement strand
GACGGGTGAGGCCAGACTGCGGACTGAAAGTCCGCGCCACTTTATGGGAGCGCCGCCGTTTCCAGGCGCAGCTTGTCGCCGCTTTCGCGGAGCACGACCATGGTGGAGTCATCGAGCTTGTCGATCTGCACGGCGCCGGAGAGGGCGTCCAGGATCTCGATGCCCTCGGGGCCGGTGGTGGCTTTCACGTCGCGGCGCACGGCTTTCTCATTGATCTCATCCGGCGCGCTCCGGTCGAGATACTCGGTGCTCACCCGCACTCCCCAGTACTTGGACGGACCGAAGAGCGGAATTTTGAAGCGCTGCGTATTCGTGACGATCCAGCTCTTCCCGCCCTTCGTGTAGGCGAAGATGTCGAGCGGACGATTGCCCGAGCCGAGTTCGACGACGCTGGTCCCGCGCACGTTGGCCCCCGCGCTGAGTTCGCCGATCGGAAATTTCGCGATGGGCGTGCAGGCGAACGCTCCCACGACGCAGAGTGTGCCGCGATCGTCGTAGGGGATGAAGCTCTGGATGGGCGCCTTCGTCTCCCAGCGTCCGTGGGCGACGTGATAGGTCTCGGCGCTGAAGATGTGGCCCGGGGCGGCGGGGTCGAGCGGCAGCGGGATGGAGAAAATCTTGCTCGAAAATTCCTCGTTGCTCTGCCCGGTGACGAGCACGCGATCCGTGGCCAGCGCGAGATCGGAGATGGTGCGGATCGGTCCCGCCTCGGATTGCGGCAGCGCCACGCGGACATGCGTGAGGCTCGCGAGATCGAGCACGGCAGCCTTGCCGGCGGGATCGACGGTGACGACCGCGACACTCTTCGCCGCGGTGTTGCGCACGGCGAGATAGATCTTCCCGCTCGCCGGGTTCACGGCCATGTCCACGATTTGAATCTGGTCCGCCGTCGTCGCGAGCGCGCCGGCGATCAGCGCCGCAGCGTCGTCGATCGGCCGCGTGAGTTTCGCCGCCGTGCCGGTGTCTCCGGTATCCACTGCCACGATGGCCGGTGTCGAGGGCTCGGCGATCAGCAGGACGCCGCGCGGGCCGAAGGAGAGCGGCCCGATCGACTTCAGCGCGGGATCGCCCTTCGTAGGATTCTTGAGGAGCGCTTCGATCGGCGTCTGGGAGTTGATGGCCGCGTGCGCGCTGATGGTGCCGCAGAGGAGGGAGGCGAGGAGGAGGGAGCGTGGGTTCATAGGAGGAGGGATTGGTTTGATCCCGGAGGAGCAATCTTCGAGGGGATGGTCTGTTAGAGACCGTCGCGGCGGTGAAAATAGGCGTTGGCAGGCGGGAGCGCTTTGCTATCTTCCGCCGCGTCGAAAATGGTGGCCGTAGCTCAATGGTAGAGCTCCAGGTTGTGGTCCTGGCTGTTGCGGGTTCGAGTCCCGTCGGTCACCCCATTTCCCTCGGGAGCGCTCCCGGGGTTGCGCGCCGCGGCGCGCTCCGGCAGACTCCGCGGCCCATGCCGGCCATCGAGACGCACGCCCTTACCAAGGTCTTCCGCACTTACAAAAAGGCGCCTGGGCTCTGGGGTGCGATCAAAGGGCTCGGCCATCGCGAATATGAGGACGTGCGCGCCGCGGATGGCGTGAGCTTTTCCATCGAGGAGGGCGAGTTCGTCGGCTTCCTCGGGCCGAATGGCGCGGGCAAGACCACCGTGCTGAAGATGCTCTCCGGCCTGCTGAATCCGACGGGCGGCGAGGCGAAGGTGCTCGGCTTCACGCCGTGGGAGCGGAAGGACGCGATGAAGCGGCAATTCTCGCTGCTGATGGGGCAGAAGAATGCGCTCTGGTGGGATCTGCCCGCGCGCGAATCCCTGGAGCTGAACCGCGCCATCTACGGCATCGACAAGGTGCGCTTCACGCAGATTGTCGGCGGCCTCACCGAGTTGCTCGACGTGGCGCCCAAGCTCGACACGATGGTGCGCGAACTCTCCCTCGGCGAGCGGATGAAGATGGAGCTCATCGCCGCGCTGCTGCATTCGCCGAAGGTGCTCTTCCTCGACGAACCGACCATCGGCCTCGACGTGACTTCGCAGAAAAAAGTCCGCGAATTCCTCCGCCGTTACAACGCCGACCACAAGATCGTGACCATGCTCACGAGCCATTACATGCAGGACATCGAGGAGTTGTGCGAACGGGTGATCATCATCGATCACGGCCGCATCTTTTTCGACGGCCCGCTCGCCTCGATCATCGACCGTTTCGCCACGCACAAGGTCGTCGAGGTGACGCTCACGGAAAACGGCACGCGCGACTTCAGCCAGCTCGGCGAAGTGCTCGAACGCACGCCGCAGACGCTGCGCCTGAAGGTGCCGCGCCAGCGCGTGACGGAGACCGCGCGCACGCTGCTCACCGAGTGCAAAGTCACCGACATCAGCGTGCAGGAGCCGCCGGTGGAGGAAGTGATCCGGCAACTCTTCGGCGAGCAGGCGGCGAAGTAGCGGCCACCACATTCTCCTTGCTCTTGGGCGGGTGGTTGGATAACGCGAAATCAACCCATGAAGACCTCACAAATCCTGCTCACCATCACCGTCGCTGCCGCTCTTCCTACGTTCCTGGCTCTTGCCGCGGAGGATAGCCCGATCAAGAAAGCCATGCAGTCCGTGCACAAGGCTCCCAAGACCGAGGAAAAACTCTCGGATAAGATCATCGCAGGCACGGCGACCGCGGAAGAGAAGCAGACCGCGTTCGCATTGTACAAAGGCATGGCCGAGGGCAAGGCGCCCAAAGGCGATGACGGCGCCTTTAAGGTCAAGGTCGGGAAATTGATCACGGCCACTTCCGACGTCATCGATGGAAAACCCGGAGCGATCGAGGCTTACAAGAAGGCCGTCAACTGCAAGGCCTGTCACAGCGAGCACAAGCCCGACTAGCGCCATCGGCCGGCGGGATCCAGATGGAACGGCAACGCTCTCCGGCAGGGGTTGGCGACCTCCGTGTCGCGCAAGGAGAGTGGGCTGCGGTCGCTCCCTCATCGTTCTGAGCCGAGCTACTTCGATTCGCCGGGGCACGCTTTCCGCCATGACACCTGACGCGCGGCTCGCTACCGTGCGCGCCATGCTCCCTCGCATCCTCTCCTTCCTCTGCCTCTCCGTCTCGCTCATCGCCGGTGAAAACTGGCCGCAATTCCGCGGACCGACCGGTGACGGCCAATCGGACGCCACCGCGCTGCCGCTCAAATTTAGCGACACGGAGAATGTGAAATGGAAGACGGCGATTCACGGCAAAGGCTGGTCTTCGCCGGTGATCTGGGGCTCGCAGGTGTGGCTGACGACGGCGACGGACGACGGCACGGAGCTGTCGGTGCTGTGTGTGGACAAAGACTCGGGCAAGGTGCTGCGCGACGAGGTGCTCTTCCGCGTGGCGAATCCGCAGTTTTGCCACAAGTTCAACAGCTACGCCTCGCCGACGCCGGTGATCGAGGAGGGGCGGGTGTATGTCACGTTCGGGTCGCCGGGGACCGTCTGTCTCGACACCAGGACGGGCGCGAAGATTTGGGAGCGCACAGATTTTGTGTGCAATCATTTCCGCGGCGCCGGCTCATCGCCGATCCTGTGGGGCGATCTGCTGATCATGAATTTCGACGGGAGCGATCATCAGTTCGTCGTCGCGCTGGATAAAAAGACCGGCAAGACCGTGTGGGAGACAAAGCGGTCGGTGGACTTTCAGGATCTCGACAATGAGGGGAAGCCGGTGGGCGAGGGGGATTTTCGCAAGGCCTTCGCCACGCCGACGATCATCGACGATGGTGGAAAGCCGCTCCTGCTGAGCAGCGGCGCGAAGGCGCACTACGCCTACGACCCGCGGACGGGCCAGGAGCTGTGGCGCTTTGAAGAGCTCGCGCAGCACAGCGCCAGCTCGCGACCGGTGGTCGCGCACGGGATGGTTTTCATCCAGACGGGATTCAGCAAGGGCCAGCTCGTCGCCGTGAAGCTCGGCGGCAGCGGGGTGCTCACCGAGGAGCAGATCGCGTGGCGGCACAAGAAGGGCGTGGCGAACAAGCCGAGCGTGCTCGTGATCGGTGACCTTCTCTTCATGATCGACGACAGCGGCATCGCAAACTGTATCGAGGCCAAGACCGGCAACATCGTGTGGACCGAGCGCGTCGGCGGCAATGTCTCGGCATCGCCGGTGCATGCCGCGGGGCGCATCTACATATGCAACGAGGAGGGGAAGGTCGCGGTGCTGGCGCCGGGTCGCGAATTCAAGCTGCTCGCGGAGAATCAGTTTCCCGACGGTTTCATGGCCTCGCCGGCGATCTCGGGCAAGGCGCTCTACCTGCGGAGCAAGACGACCCTCTATCGGGTGGAAAGTTCCGAGGCCGAAGCTCCAAATCCCAAGTAAGGTTCAAAGTTCAAGGAAGAGAAGACTCCAAGCACTCGGGCTCGGCGCGCGGTCTTGAAAATTGAACCCTGGCTCTTGGAATTTACTTGGAGCTTGGGATGTGGACCTTGCGGTTTTCTCCCTCCTCGCCGGCTGCCTGCTCCTCCCCATCATCCTCGCCATCACCGGCCTGGTGGCGCTGCGGATTGCGCGATGTGACGGCGAGCGGGCCTGGGCTGCACCGCTGGCGGGGGCGGCGGTGTGGTGCCTCGCGGGGACTTACGCGCTCATGTCGCGGACACCGCCTTTGGCGTGGTGCTTCGGGTTGCTCGGCGTGGTCGTCGTCTTCGCGATCTACTATCGGGACGAACTCCCCTTCCGGGCGCCGGAGTTGGGCGCCTACGCGCTGATCTATTTCTTCACCCTCGGCGTGATGTGCGTGATTCCGTTTCCCGGAATGTGGCTCATGGGCGGCGATTGGCTGGAGCACTACGGGATGGCCAGCGCGGTGTGGGAGCGGAGCTTCGGCGTCGCGCATCTCGCGCGGAGTCCATCGTACGCCGCGGGTGCGATCGTCTGCCTGCCCTTTCATCCGAGTCTCGCGGCGTATCAAGTCTACGTGGCGGCGACTACGGCGGCGGCCATGCTCGTGCTGCTCTCCGGTGCGCGGACGCCAGCCGCTCTCGCCCGCCGTCGCTGGGCGATCGCGTGCATTGCGCTCTCCGCATTCTACCTCGTGCATCTGCAGAATCTCTGGCCGAAGTGGCTGGCCGCCGGCTTTTTTGTCGCCTCGATCCTGGAAGCTCTGCGGCATCGCACGCGTGGGAAATTGAGCGCGGCGTTGCTGGCGATTTTCTGGTTCGGCGTCGGCATCGCGGCGCACGAATCCACTCTGTTCGCTTTGCCTTTCCTGGTCGCGGCCTTCGGGCGTCCGGCGCTCGGCGCGCTGCTGCGACAGCGGGTCGCGTGGGTGGCGGGGATCGCCCTGGTGTTGATCACTTTTGCCGGGTGGCAGGTGTGGACCGTCGCGACATTCGGACTGCACGAGCGCATCGCGCGGCATCCGGCGGTCGCATGGAACGATGGCCGGCCACTGCCGGCAAAGGTGGCCATCAATGCCATCGATCATCTCGCAGGGCTGCTGCCGCCCGATCTCCGCGCGCGCTGGTCCGGCGCCGGGGAGGTGCGAACCGCGGAGAAGATCGCCGGCGACACTTACTACACGTCGATCGCGCTCAATTCGTGGATGGCGGCCACGCTGCTCACGATCTTCGGACCTACGCTGTGGGTCCTGCGTTCGGAAATCGGCGCGCTGTGGCGGAGTGCCGCGCGCGCCGGCGAAGTGCGCGTCTGGGGCGCGGCGCTGGCGGTCACCTTTCTGCTCAATTGCGTGGCCGGGCCGATCGCTCCGCGTTACGGACTAGCCCAGAGCGGCTTCACGCAGGTCTGTCTGCTCGGCTTCGTGCCGCTGGTGCTGCGGCTGCTGGATCACGCCCCTTCAGTGCGTCTCCGCCGCATCGTGCGATGGCATGTGCTCACGGGGTTCGCGCCGTTCGCGGTGCTCGCGATCGGTGTGCTGCTGGCCACCCATCTGCCCCATGCCAGCAGGGCGGCGCTGATCGAGAGGCTCGCCTCGGCCGATGCCGATTTCTGGACATTGCGCCACCTCGGTCTCGAATCCCTGGCGGAAAGATTCTTTCCCGGAGGATTCGTGGCATTCGCGCTCGCCGTCCTCGCATTCTGGTCCGGCGCCATCCGGGTGAGTGGACACAATGTACGCGCCCGGCGTGGAGGGGGGATGAATGATGAATGACGAATGACGAGACGGCGCGCTTCTGCCATTCGTCATTCGTCATTCGTCATTCATCATTCGTCATTGTCCCCCATGTCCCTCCGCGTCCTCGATACCACGCTCGTCGTCAACGATCTCACCACGCGCATCCCCTTTCGCTACGGCATCACGACGCTCACGCGCGTGCCACATCTCTTTGCGCGGGCGATGGTGGAGATCGATGGCCGGATCATGCACGGGGTCGCTGCGGACAACCTGGTGCCGAAGTGGTTCACAAAGAACCCGGCGACGAGTTTCCGGGACGATCTCGTGGAGATCATCGACGCGATCCGGCACGCGTGCCGCCTGGCGGCGGAGGCTGGCGCGCAGCCGACAGTCTTTGCGCTCTGGCAGGCGATCCATGATGCCCAGGGGATCTGGGGCGCCGCCCGCGGCTATCCGCCGTTGCTGTGGAATTTCGGCGTCTCGATCGTCGAACGCGCGATCATCGACGCCTTCTGCCGCGCAACGGAAACGACCTTCGCCAGGGCGATCCGCGAGAATTCGTTCGCGATCGAGTTCGCGGCGGTCCACCAGGAGCTCGCCGGAGCCGATGTGGATTTTCTCCCCCGCGAGCCGCTGGCCTCCGTCCTCGCGCGCCACACCGTGGGGCTCGCCGATCCGCTCACGAGCGATGAAATCCCCGCGGACGAACGGGTGGAAGACGGCCTGCCGCAGGCGCTCGAGGAGTGTGTGGCGGCCTACGGGCTCACCCATTTCAAGATCAAGCTCGGAGGCGATATCGAGCGAGACCGTGCGCGGCTCTACGCGCTGGCGAAGCTGCTCGATCGCGTCGCGCCCGGCTGCGCCTTCACGCTCGACGGGAATGAGAACTACCGCGATGTGGGCCCGTTCCGCGCGCTGTGGGAGGAATTTCTCGCCGATCCGATCATCTCGCGATTTCTGAGCGGGCTCATCTTTGTCGAGCAGCCGCTGCATCGCGACGCCGCGCTCACCCCGGAGACCTGCGCCGCTTTGCTGGCCTGGCGCGAGCGGCCTCCGATCATCATCGACGAGAGCGAAGGCGACCTGCACGCGCTGCCGATCGCGCTCGACGGAGGTTACGCGGGCACGAGCCACAAGAACTGCAAAGGCGTGATCCGCGGCCTCGCCAATGCCGCGCTGATCGCGCACCGTCGGCGGATCGAGCCGGGTCGCGCACTTCATTTCAGCGGGGAAGATCTCACAAATCTCGGGCCGGTGGCGCTGCTCCAGGATCTCGCGGTCGCCGCCTCGCTCGGGATCGAGAGCGTCGAGCGCAATGGGCATCACTACTTCGCGGGGCTGAGCCAGTTCCCCGCGTCGATCCAGCGTGCGGTGCTCGAACGGCATGGCGACCTCTATCGCGCGCATGACCGCGGTTTCCCTACCGTGGGCGTGGCGCAAGGGAGGCTCAGCACGCGTAGCGTGGTGGCGGCACCGTTTGGGTCCACGGTTCCGATCGATCCCGGGGAGTTCACGCCGCTCGACGACTGGCGGCCGGACGGATTGTAGAGCGAGTGGGGCATCCCCGCCACAC
>JBGSYE010000160.1:0-5036 GCA_041751075.1 Chthoniobacteraceae bacterium | reverse complement strand
GCAGGAGGCTGCCGTAGCGCGCCCGGAAATGGTGGATCATCGGCTTGACGCTGCCGATCCGCACGCCCAGCGCGGCGGCCGCTTCGGCGCAGGCCGGGCCCTTTTCCCCGGCGCTGAGGAAAGGGCGCAGGACTTCAAAATGCCGGCGCTTCCCGCGCCCGACGAAGTCGTCTTCGAGCCGGGTGAGCGCGTTTTGCACGATCTGCGTCGCCCACTCGTAGTCAAAGAGCCGCGCGGCGCGCTCCGCGTCGTCGTCGGCCGGTCCCGCGGGCTCCCCGGTCGCGGCCATCCACTCCTCGAGCGAGAGGATCTGCTGCCCGCCGCCGCGTTTCAGCGCGCCGTCACGATCCACCCGGTCGCAGAGCAGATGCCGGAGGGCGGAGAAGACCAGCGCCCGGAAGCGCCCGAAGCGGGCGCGCGCCTTTTGCAAAAAAGCAGCGCGGGAAAAGCGCACGAAAAAATCCTGCGTGAGATCCTGGGCGTCGGCCTCCGAGTAGCCGCGGGCGCGGATGAATTGCATCACGGGACGCCAGTAGATCTGGCAGAGTTGCTCGAGAGCCTCCCGCGCTTTGCCGGCATCGCCCGCCTCGTCTCCCGCGGCGAAGATCAGGCTCCACCGCGTCGTCGGGGAAAGGCGCGGGGATGGGGACACGCGGGAGTCGGGCATGGCCGGTGGAGCTAGCTCAGCAAAGCGCGCGCGGCGCGGCAAGGGTCGCGCGGCTGCCGCTCACCAGAATTTCTTGCGGAAGCTGGCATAGAGGAAGCGCCCCGCGGCGTCCGCCGTCTGCGGGTCGTAGCCCTCGGGGACATTGAGAAACGGCGGCTCGCTGTCGCCCGCATTGAGGCACCCGACGGTCAGCTTCGCGTCATCCAGCCAGCGCCACCGGCTCTGCGCGCGGCGGCCCGGGTTGTCGAGGCTCGCCGCGGGCCATGCGTAGGAGAGCTGGAGATCCACCGTCGTCCAACTGCCCACGTCACGCTCCTGCCCGCTCTTGTTCGTCTCGTCGTCTCCGTAGGAATCGACGTAATTCACCGTGATCCCGGCCTCGAAGCCGCCGCGGGAAAAGAAGAGACTGTTGACCATCTTGAACTCCGGAAAGCCGAACCGATCCCGCCGATCCTCCAGCGGCTCGCCGGGCACCAGCGCCTGGCGGAAGGTCGAGATGTAGGCCATCGACGAAGCCAGCCGGAAAGCGCCGAAGCGGGTCTCGATCCGGTAGTCCAACTCCAGGTCCCAGCCTTCGATCACGGCGTTGCCGAAATTTGCATACGGCGCGTGGACCCGGAGGATGCGCCCATTTTCGCCCCGCTCCACGCGGCCCGGCCCTCCATCCACCACCTCCTGGGCGGTGGGCAGGCCGATCAGGTTGCGCTGCTCGAGGTGAAAAAAATCCAGCGTCACGCTCAGCCCCGGGGCAAAGGGCGGCGCGATCGTCCCGCCCAGAAAATACGAATAGGAGAGCTCGGGTTGCAGATCGGGATTGGACCCGCCCCGCACGGCCACCTGCTGGTTCAGGCCCGTCAGCGGATCTTTGACCGTGGTAAAACCCGAGATCACGCCACTGAAGAGCTGCGGCAGGCTCGGCGCGCGGAAACCTTCCGAGTAGGCGCCGCGCAGGAGCAGCCCCTCACACGGCTTCCACTCCAGCCCGAGCTTCGGCTTCGTGCTCTGCCCAAAGTCGCTGTAGTGGTCGAAGCGTTCGGCGATCGTGAAGTCGAGCGCGCGGACCAGCGGCAGCTCAAAGCCCGGCCCGGCAAGCGGGAAGCGCGCCTCGAAGAAGAGCGAACGTACATCGCGGCCGCCCTCGGAATCCGCGCTCCCGTAGGACGCCACCGCGCCAGGCGCGACACTGAAGCGCTGGCGGTGAAATTCCTCCCGATACTCCGCGCCCAAGCCCAGCCGCACCGGCCCCGCCGGCAGATCGAAGAGCTCGCCGCTCGCCTTTACATCCACGCTGTAGAGGTAAGCGAGGCCGTCGGTGCGCGGACGGATGACGAGGCCCCGCAGCGTCTCCCGATCATTGATGTCCTGGCCATCGCCGAAGACATTCAGCGCGGTCGCGGGATCGGGATCGTCGAGCGCCGCCTGGATTTTTGCAGTGGAGAGGAAGCCGTGGGTGGCGTGGTCCACCGCATTGCTCTCGCTGTAGAGGAAGGCCGCCTCCGACGTCCAATGCCGCGGCAGATCGTGGACACGCAGCCCGACGAGGTAGCGGTAGGCGTCGAGTTCCACGGTGTTACGCCGCGGCCCCGTCTCGACCGACCTCCAAAGGAAGCCGACCTCTTCGCCGAAGGGATTGAAAGGATTGCTCGCGGGCACGACGACCTCGTCCGCCTCGCTATCCACCGGCGATGGATTGACCCGCGTCTTAGATTTCACCGCTTGATACGACGCCTCGCCGAAGACCTCCAGGTGCGGCGTGATCTCATAGCGGAAGGTGAGCAGGCCGCCCCAGCGCTCCGTCTCTGCGATCAGCTCGATCGCGTCGTTGGTTTCGTCACGATTGCGGTACGGCTTCTCCTCGCCCAGCCTGCCGGGCAGGAAGTCACTCTGGGTCGGCCGCCCGTCGCTCCCCCGCGGCACCGCGAACTCGTCGTCGCCGACCAGGATCGTGCCGGGATTGGCGAACTCGCTGCGGAAATCGAATCCGCCGCGCCGACGCTGGTCCGCACTGGCCGAGAAGCTGCGATCGACGGCGGCGAGCGGATTGCGGTGGTAGTAATTGCCCGTGAGGAAGAGGTGCAGCGGGCCGGAGTCGAGGCCCGAGATGAAGGACTGGCGGAACTCGCCCGCGTCTCGTCGGGTCGTATTGCCGTAGTAAGTCTCCGTCTCGAAGCCCGTGTAGTCGCTTCTTAGAATGATATTGATGACCCCGGCGATGGCCTCCGACCCATAGATCGCGGAAGCGCCTTCCTTCAGCACCTCGATCCGCTCGACGGCCGAAAGCGGGATACTATTGAGATCGACGAAGGTGTCGGTGCCGCCCGCCGCAAAAGCAAAAGGCGCGACCCGCCGGCCATTGAGCAGCACCAGCGTCGAGGTGACGCCCAGCCCCCGGAGCGACGCTCCCGCCGCGCCCGGTGAGAAGGACAGCCCATTGCTCACGTTTTCATTGAGCCCGAGCGTATTTTGCGGGAGCCGCCCGAGCACGCCATTCACCGTCCGCGCACCGCTGCGCTCGATCGCCCTGCGATCCAGCACCACGACGGCCGGCGAGCTTTCCGCCTCATCCCGCCGGAGCGTGGAGCCCGTGACGATGACGGGCTCGAGCTGGGCCATCCCGGCGGGCGCTTCGTCGGTCTGGTTCTGCGCGAGAAGTTGCCCGGTGACGACTGCGAGGGGGAGCAGCGGGAAGAGTGGGTGCTTCATGGGAGAGAACTTTCTGTAGTCGCGACCCCCGCCACGTTCAGGCGGTGAACTGCGGCGCGCCGACGCCGGCGCCAGCGATTCGGGCTTTGTGAACACGATTCCCACTGGTGACAAGTTCTATTCTCGCTAGCTCCTCGTGCGGGTGCCATCAGGGTATCTCGCAGGGAGCCTGGAAGGGCCTTTTCGTCTGGACATCCCCTTTTCAAATCGCCTATGGCCCATCCAGCCTGCTCGGGACCACATCTCATAATCCCCCGTGGAAGGCGGCAAACATGAATTGGATGACCTTCACCCCCAGGATCACGCTCGGGATGGCTGGCGCCCTCCGCCTCCGATGAGTACCGCGCCTCCCGCTCTCGCGCTGTGTGAAAGACCTCCCAGTCGAGCCGCTCGAATCCCGGATCGGTGGTCAGGCGAGCAGGCCTTTCACTAGCTTCGCGTGGCTGATACCGGTGAGGCGGAAGTCGAGGCCCTGCGAACGCACGGTGAGGCGCTCGTGATCGAGGCCTAGCTGATTCAGGATCGTGGCGTGCAGGTCGTGGACGTGGACGGGACTCTCGACCGCGCCGAAGCCAAACTCATCGGTCTGCCCATAGACTTGGCCCGCTCTGAATCCGCCCCCGGCGAGCCACATGGTGAACGCGTCGATGTGATGATTGCGGCCCGTGGACTCGCGCACCTCGCCCATCGGTGTGCGGCCGAATTCGCCGCCCCAGATGACGATCGTATCGTCGAGCAGGCCGCGCTGTTTGAGATCGCGCACGAGCGCGGTGGAGGCCTGGTCGATGTCGCGGCACTTGGGCGGGAGATGTTTCTCCAGATTCTCGGTGGGGCCGCCGTGATGGTCCCAGTTTGTGTCGTAGAGCTGGACGAAACGCACGCCGCGCTCGACGAGCCGGCGTGCGAGCAGGCAGTTGCGGGCAAAGCTCGTCTCCGCGATGTCCGTGATGCCGTAGATATCGAGCGTGGCCTGGCTCTCGCCGCGGATGTCCATCAGCTCGGGCGCGCTGGTCTGCATCCGATACGCCATTTCGTAGGCATTGATGCGGGTGGAAATCTCGGCGTCACCCGTCTCGACGAGACGCTTGAGATTCAACTCGCGCACCGCATCGACGAGTTGGCGCTGCTGCCCGTCGCTTATCGACGGCGGCGTGGAAAGATTCACGATCGGATCGCCCTGCGCGCGCAGCGGCACGCCTTGATAAGTCGTCGGCAGCACTCCGCTGCCCCACAGCACCGCGCCGCCGCGGGGTCCACGCGGCCCGCTCTGCAGCACCACAAAGCCGGGCAGATCCTCGCACTCACTGCCGAGACCGTAAGTGACCCACGCCCCCATGCTCGGCCGGCCAAACTGGCCGCTGCCCGCATTCATGAAGAGCTTTGCCGGTGCGTGGTTGAAGAGGTCCGTCTTGCACGTCGTGATGATGCTGATGTCGTCCACGATGCCCGCCGTGTGCGGCAGCAGATCGCTGACCCACGCGCCCGACTGGCCGTGCTGTTTGAAGTTCACTTTCGTGCCGAGCAGGTCGCTGCGATGGCTGCTGTCCATGAAGGCAAAGCGTTTCCCCTTCGTGTAACTCTCCGGGATCGGCTGGCCGTTGAGTTCGGTGAGCTTCGGCTTGTGCTCAAACATCTCGAGCTGCGACGGCCCGCCGGCCATGAAGAG
>JBGSYE010000159.1:0-3490 GCA_041751075.1 Chthoniobacteraceae bacterium | reverse complement strand
ACGAAACTTCGATGCGGTCTTTCACGATGATCTCTTTGTCGGACACCAACTCGACCGTCCCGCCAGCTCCGCCGTAGGCCACTCCGAGGGAATTTGTTCCCGTGGTCGCGACAATAGGCGCCAGGACTTCGATGGTATTATTGATTGGTGTCGCCGCATCCCCCGCCCGCAAGTATCCTCCATCGCCACCTTCCTGCAGGAGCCCCAGCCCGCCGTTCCCGCCCGTAAGATTGATCCCGTTCACTTTCACGCTATCGACCTGGAGCTTCGGCCCCCGCAACTCGACCGCACCGCCTGCGGAAGGAGGCAACACCAGGAGGCCAGTGGTCCCAATTCGATTCAACGATTGTCCGTCGGGCAGGCTAGGAATGTTGATCACCTCAAATGTTGGCAAGGTTCCACCGCCTGTCGGCACAGTCCCGCCACCTGTCGGCACAGTCCCTCCGCCGGTCGGCACGGTCCCGCCGCCTGTCGGCACGGTCCCGCCGCCCGTAGGGACGGAGTTGACGCTGGCTGTCCCGCGTCTTGGAGCACCGTCTCCAATTCCGTTGCCAGTCGCGGTCGCGTTGCTCCCCGCGCTGCTCGAATCCCCGGTTACGATCCCTTTGTGCAAGTTTGCAAGCACTTCGCTGGAAGCAAGTATCGCCCCGGTTCCGCTACCCGGAATCACGAGGTTGGTGCGCACCAGACCCCGCGTTTCGAGTTGCGCGTCCTGCCGGGCGATTTCCTTTTCGATCAGCGGAATACTCGGCAGCGCGGCGACCTTCCGGCCGGGCTTGTCCGAGAAGAGGTCGGGATTCACCAGCGCCGAACTTTTCATGATCTGGCGGATGTCCACGTCCACGGGTTCGGGAATCTTCGTCGCGTCGGGCTTCATGATGACCATCTTGCCGGGCTTGAGGCTGATGGCTTCGCCGAGGCGGTGATTCGCCGAGAGGCGCAGGCTGCCTTCGAGCACGAGCACTTTCAGACTCTGGCCCGGCAGGTGTTCGATCATGATCGTGGTGCCGGTGATGGACGCCGTGACCGACGCTGTGCGGATGCGCGCGCCGCCGCGATTCTTCGGCACCTGGAGGAGCAGGGTGCCGCGCTCGAGTGAGAGGTCGCGGGTGCCGGACTTGAAGCTGAAGAATGTCTCCGCGCCGAGGCGGGTGAGCGTGGCGTCTTGGAAGAGCAGCTCCGCCCGCGACTGGATGCCGGTGCGCACGGCGATCTGATCGCGCACGGCATCCTGCACCTTGGCCGGACGTGCGCCCTTTTGCGGGTCCACGACCTTCACGTCATTGACGATCTGATTGATCTTGGCCTCGTGAAGCGGACCGGCGACGAGGGTTCCGATGCTGCCGAGGAGGACGACGCCGACGAGGAGAGAGGTGTTTTTCATCGCTGAGATTGGGTGCAGCGGAAATCAAGCACCTCCAGTGCCGTCGTTATGGTAATTCTATACCGGTCGGAAAATTCCAGTCGCCGCCCTCAGAAACGCAGCGAAAACTGCAATCCGCCCCCCGCATTCCACACCTCGTATTCGAACGCCGAGCGGTTCGATCGGTTCATTCCGAGAAACGAAGTCGCAGAAATGGAAGCCCACTCGACCGCCGCGTAGCGGAGGCTCAGCGAGATCGTCTGGTTATCGTCCCGCCGTCCGTCGCCCTGCCGATAGACGAAGTGCCCGTATCTATAAGAGAGGTCGGCGGCGACGTGCTCCGCCGCCTGGAGATAGTAGCCGGCATAGGCCACGTATTCGTCGCGCCCCGGCTCCTGCGGCTCCGCCCAAGTCCATTGGGCGCTCGCGCCGAAGTAGGCGGCGTGAGCGCGGGAGAAGGGGATCACCCGCTGGATACCGAGCAGCGCCGCGTGGCTTTTGTAGATCTCGTCCTGCTCCTCCGCCGTGGTGAGATGGCTGAAGAGATAACGCAGCGAGACCTCCGCCCCGTGCAGCACCGGCGGCGACCAGACCACCCCGGCGGTCGCATCCACGCTCTGGAAATCGAGCTCGCGATACTCCGCATATCTATAAAGTGCGGAGCGCAGCCCGGCCTCGAAGCGCAGACCAGCCCGGATCGGTCGCGTGAAGGAGGCGCCCGCCGAGAGGACGAGGAATTTGTCATCGAGCAGATCGCGTTTTGCGAGGGCGACATTGTTGGTGAAAAAGGCGGAGGCTTCCGCGAAGGCCGTGAAGGGTTTCACGCGCTCCTGGCGCTTGAAGATGACCTGCGCGCCGAATGCATCGTCGGGCGTGAGCTCCGCATCTGGCAGCGCGGAATCCTGTGCTGGCGCTCCACTCAGATCGACTGTGGGAGGCGGGCGGGAAAACTGCCGCGCTTGATCGATCTGCACGTCCGCCGCCGGCCCCTGCGCAGACGCACGGAGAGCCAGCACCGCGACAGCGCAGAGCACGAGGCGACAAAGCATGTCATCGGCGAGAGAGCAGAGGGCAGGCCAGGGGGACGGAAGTGCTCAGTGCTCAGTGCTCAGTGCTCAGTCAGAATCCGCGCGATGGTGCGCGAGCACTCCGAAAGAAGCGCGGTCGTGACCACTGGCGAGGTCGCGGCGCGCGCCGTCATTCTCTGGGAGGAAGTTGCAGCGCGGCACGCAGCGCGGCCTGTTGCTCGGAGTTGGACTTGCGGAAGGAGTAATTTGCGAGCCGCGTGCGTTCAGGACCGGGCGGGAGTTGGGCGAGCCACGCCACGGTCTGGTCGGGAGCGGACTCCAAGGCCGTTTCCAGGAAGCTGAAGTAACGAGAGCTGCGGTTGGAGGGATCGTCGATTTCCCGATCGGGCGGCACCCCGTTTTTCACAGCCCAGGCGAGCGCCTCCAGCGGGGCTTTCTTGGCCCATCGGCTTCCGACCGAGACGGCGGCGGCCACGCGCACCGCCTCTGGCAAACGCAGCGCCCAGTCCGCGACATCCTCCGGTTCGATGCGCCCGACGGCGCGGGCGGCCATCTCATTCAACACTCGATGGCCGAACAGGCCGCTCGGCAGCTCGGGGGCGAACTCCTCGAGCATTTGCAAAACCTCGGCGGGATCGGCCGCGAAGATCGCCAGCCCGGTTTCCGCCAATCGGTAAACCACCTCGAGGCGCAGCTCCCCACGCACCTCCGCTCGCGCGACGCGCCACGCGCCCGCCACGTCTTTGTAGCGATAGGCCGCGTAAATGGCGGCCGCGCGTTCGCGGAGTGGACCCGGCGGCAGGCTGTCGAATCCGAGCGCAGGCGGCTGGGCAACACCGTCGCCCGGCACGGATCGAAGCGCGAAAGCGTGGGCAAAATTCAGCGGATCTTGCAGCGCGACGGGCATGGCCAGTTCGGGAGCCACCCGCGCCCAGGTGCTGAAGACCAGGCCATACTTCGTATAAGCACCCATCCATTGGTCGCGCGAGCGCGGCAGCCGCAGCACCCACGGCGTGACGGCCGCGGGATGGAGCGCGCAGAGCCGCGAGAAAACGGGACCCAGCAGGCGGTCGCGGTCGGTTTCGGAAAGGCGATTGAG
>JBGSYE010000158.1:0-3616 GCA_041751075.1 Chthoniobacteraceae bacterium | reverse complement strand
CCGGCCAGGAGCTGATCACCCTCTCGGCGGATGGCGCGCTGCACTCCATCGCGCAATTCGGCGACGACGGCCAGGCGCTGCTCGTCGGCTCTTGGCACGGCCCCGGCGAGTATCAATACTGGCGCGCCCCGTCGTGGGAGGAGATCTCCGCGATCGAGCAGGCCGGCGGCGGCTGGCCGCGGAGCGGGGAGTGACCGCGGCGCGCAAGATCGTCCCCGTCCGCAAGGGAACCCCGCAAAAAAAACTTTCGCGCGACGTGACACCATTTTCGTCACCACGGCGCATGGAGGAATGAACCCATGAAAACCATCGCCACCTGCCTCGCCCTGCTCTGCTCCCTCACCGCCGCCCTGCGCGCCGACACCGTCCTGATCTACGACACCGCCTCCACCACGCGCTCCTATGGCAACGGCACCACCGGCAGCCAGACGACGCGCTTCTATCTGCTTTTCAACTACACCACGTTGAAGACCGGCTTCGTCGGCTATTCCGTGGTGAAGGGAAAGAAGCACTATTACCTCGGAGCGTTCGCGGCCGATAACTTCCTGCGCGCTTCCGCGAGAACGTCTGCGACCGCGTCGGCGACCTTTATCTCCATCATTAGCGATGATGCATTTGGCGCCGGCCGCCAGGTATCCTGCATTTTCATCAGCGGTGCGAATAAGTTGATGGATCTCGGCGGTGGGCACACGGGCAACTTTCCTCCCAAAGCGATCGGCGTCATCCGTGGGCTGGCTCGGGACCCAGGCTTGGGAGACGGCGCCATCGTGGGCAACATCGCCCTGCGCCTTGTGCCGACGCTGACCACCGCGAGCAACACCGCCAACGCCACCCTCGAGGCCAGCATTCAGATCGTCGTCGCAGACCTCGAACGCCGCGGTTACACGAAGCCGTAACGGTCGCCCACTGGAACTTCCGACCCGCCATGAAATACCCCGCCCATCTCCTGCCCTGCGTTCTAGCCGCGGCGCTCGCGCTCGCGCACACCAGTTGCACCACGCTCCTGCAGGCCGACTTCGACGCCGACACCGTCGGGGCGTTGCCGGACACAAAACTGCCCGGCGACCCCGCGGGCGACAGCATTTACTCCACCGTCACTGGCACGCTCCGCGTCGTCGTTGATCTCGAGCTCGGCTCGCGCAGCTTGCGCTTCGGCAACGAGGGCGGCGAGGTGAAGTATCTCGGGTTCGTTCCAGTGGCTGCGTCGCCGCGCGCGGACCTCATTTTCGCGCACTGGAAAGGCGTCGCCGGCACTGCCCACGCCCCGCTGGATCTCTGGCTCGCGGACATCCGCCTGTCCCGGATCGGCGGGATTCGCCTGGACCGCGGCATGGTGCGGGTGCGGACGGGCGTGGATCGTTTCGAGACGCTCGGCACGTATCAACGCGGCGTGCTCCATACCGTCCTCTTCACGCTGGATCGGAAGGCGGGCACCTTCAGCGTCCACTTCTACCAAGGGGCCACGACCCTGTCGCGGACTGGGCTCCCGATCGAGACCGTCACGGGCGGCGCGATCACGCCCATGCTCGTCCTGTCGTACGGGCCGGGCGGCGACCCGGCGGCGCGCTACGTCTGCGACGACATCGTGATCTCGCAGCGCAATCCCCCGAGGTCTCTCCGAAAAAAACCGCTGCGGCCGTGATCCTTTCCCACCGGAAATGGCGCATGTGCGGGTGAGAGGGACGCACCCCACGCCTCGCGCCGATCCCGCTGGCGCGGCTCACCGGGGACGTCTCCCTCCGCGCAGTCTGCGGCCCGGGCGCGTGAGGCCTTGGCGAATTCCCACTGCTCTCATCCGAGGCCATCCGCCTCTCCCAAAAAAACAAACCACAGAAAAGAAAACATCCATGACCATCATCGCCCGAGGAACAGACCAGGTAAGAAACGTCGAGCGCGCACTGGGAGGAACCCCTCCCCGACAAGGTGCGAGGAAAGCGCGAGCGGCTTTGCAGCGCGACACTGCGGAGTACAGCAAAGCCCAGGAGCGCGCGCAGGAAGAAAGCGCCCGGCTGGCCGAGCCGATGCGCGCGCTCCTCTTCAGCCATGTGGCGAAGGACGATCCTGCGCTGCGTCAGGGGATCCAAAACCTCAAGGCGGCCTACGCGCGCCAGAGCCAGCCGAAGCTCAAGACGCTGACCCCCGAAAAATACGAAGCCACTCTGGCGGTGGGCTCGATCTCGCTGCTCAAGGTGCCGCCCTACGATAACGAGTTCACTTTCAAATCCAAGCCGCGCACGATCGCCACCGCCAACCGAGTCACCGGTCGCTACAAGCTCACCGCGCAGTCGATCGGGAGTGGATGGGAGACCGTCGCGGCCGGAGTGGGAACCTGGTTTCACGCTCCCGCTGACGATCCGCAGCAGCGTTTCGCCGCACTCCTCAACTATGCCCACGATTGGCGGTGTTCCGCCTCCGGCTACGTGGCCTACAATCGGTGCAAGACGCGTCTTTGGGTCTGGGGCGACACGGAGCAGAACTGGGTGCTCAAACCCGATTCCGTATCGCCCGCGCCGTCGTGGGACCACAGCGTCTCGTGGTACCAGGATCACGGCGACGCGGACTCCGGCCTGGTCTCGGCACAGGCGTTTTTCCCCGCCCGCGCCGGCCAATTCTATCTCGGGTGGGTGTGGACGAGGGCGTCGGTGTATTCCAATAGCGGGTTGTTCGGGCTCGCGCACGCGCGGGTTCACTTCGAGGCCGCGGTCCCTCTGGTGGTCTTCGGCAGCCTTTGATACCAGCTCTCGGAAATAATCGGACTGCTCGAGTCCTCCTCGTCCTCCTCCCCTACTCGACGCCATCGAGTAGGAGTAGGAGGACGAGGACGAGAGTCCGCTCGATTCCGCAAGTTGGTATGAGAGGTGGCACCGCTCGGAGCGCGGAGCATCGGCTTCCAGCTTGTGCTCCGCGCGCCTCCGCGCTGAGCCCGAACGATGCAGTGGGAAGACGCAATGCGCGGTGGAAGATAGGCTTCCAGCCTGTCTCGGCAGCCGGGCTTCCAGCCTGGCCGGCCCCGCACCGGACAGTGCGCCATCCGGCAGGCAGGATGCCTGCCTGCCGGGACAGGCTGGAAGCCTGTCTTCCTTCCGCGTCGCACTTCGCCAACTGCATCGTTCGGGCTCAGAAGGCAAACCCCGCGGAGATCACCACGGTCTCGACGTGCCCGAACTCGTGGCTGATCTCGGGCAGCAGATCGTGCTGATACGCGACCTCGATGGCCAGGGTGGGCAGGAGGAAGCTCAGTCCCGTGGACCAGGAGACGTGGCGGCGATCGTCCACCGTCGCGCCGGCTTGCAGGTGGAGGAAAGGGGTGAAGGGGTAGTTGCCGCCCGCGTAGAGCCGGTGGACCTGGAGTTCGCTCGCGCCGCTGGCCTGCCAGCCCCACTGGTAGTCGAGCCGGAGATAGCCGGTGCGGTAGCGCCCTTCGTCGCCCCACGGCTCATACAGGTAGCGGCCGGCGACTCCGGCGCGGACGAGCGCCTGGTGGTAGTCGAGGCGCTCGGACTGCGCGGCGCGCGGACCCTTCACGCCGTCCGGCAAGGGCGCGTAACTGCCCACCTTTGTCGGTTGAAACTGGTAGTCGATGACCAGGCCCGCGAGTAGCCGATCCGGCCCGCGC
>JBGSYE010000157.1:0-19477 GCA_041751075.1 Chthoniobacteraceae bacterium | reverse complement strand
GCCGCTCTCGAGCAGCACCCACACGGCGCTCTGGCCACCGGCCAGCCGCTCTACGATCTCCTGCCGCGCGGGCGAATCGAGAAGCTCCCGCACCGTTTCGCCAGCGAGCGGACCGGACCACACCGTCGCGCCCGACTTCACCGTGCGCGGCACCTTCACCACCAGCCACGGCAGAGCGCCCGTGACCTTCGTGCGCGCGACCTCGAGCATTTCGGCGCTGGCCTCAGCGTCGAGATCGACGGTCTGGACGGAGACATTTGCGTGCAGCGTGCCGGCGAGTCCATCCGCCCCGAGATCGCGCACCGCCGCCTGCTGCGCCTCGGAGAGCGGGTCGCGATGGAAGATCACCGCTTGGAAATCGTCCGCCGCCCAATGCTCCAGCGCGTAGCGAAAGACGGGCACCGAGCAGGCGTGCAACACCGTCGCGGGTAGGAACGCACCCAGAATCAGAAAAGGCAGCAGACGCATGATTTGGAAGAGGGAGGTGGATCGGCGCGGCGTGCGCATCGTCTCTCACTATCCATCTGGCGGCGTATTCACTCGAAGATTCTGCTAAGGCTGCGGGAGCCAAACACTCCTCCCATCGCCCCCGATGAATACGACCCTCCTTCGCACCCTCGCGCTCCTCCTTCTCAGCCTGCCCGCCGTCCGCGCGGACTGGCCCACGTATCTCCACGACACCAGCCGCGTCGGATACACCGACGAGCCGCTCGCGATCCCGCTCACGCAGCGCTGGATCGCGTCGTCGCCTACTCCGCCGCAGCTTGCGTTCGCCGGCGAGGACGGGCGCGTGATCGAAGGACTCGAGCTGCGCAATCGGGTGCGCTTCGACGATGTCTTTCATGTGGCGATCGTGGGCGGGCGCGTCTTCTTCGGGTCGTCGGTGGATGGGCGCGTGTATTGCCGGAACTTGCAGACCGGCGCCGAGGAGTGGGCGTTTTTCACCGACGCGCCGGTGCGTCTCGCGCCGATGGTCGTCGATGGCCGGGTCTTCATCGGGTCGGATGACGGCCACGCGTACTGCCTGGACGCGGCGACCGGGAAGCTCCTGTGGAAGCTGCGCGCCGGGCCGAATGACGAACGCATCCTGGCGCGCGGACGGATGATCTCGCGCTGGCCGGTGCGCACCGGCGTGCTCGTCGATGACGGCAAGGCGTATTTCGGCGCGGGCATTTTTCCGCACGAGAATGTGTTCGTCTATGCCGTCGAGGCGGCGACCGGAAAGGTGCTGTGGAAGAATGACGCGATCAGTCAGGACGACGCGGGGCGAAACGATCTCTCGCCGCAGGGTTATCTGCTCGCGACGAAGGAGACGCTCTTCGTGCCATCCGCGCGCTCGCTCGCGGCGGCGTTCAATCGTGCGACCGGCGAGTATCTCAACAAACCCACGCCGAGCTGGCGCGGGGACTCGGGCGGGCAGATCGGCGGCACGCAGGCGCTGCTGGCGGACGGTCAGATTTACGCCGTCGGCGAGCACCAGATCCTCGCGATGGATCAGGAGAAGGGGAAGACGGGCTTCGGGTGGTTTGCGGGCCGGCAGATGACGCTCGCGGGCGACATGGGCTACATGGCGAATGGAAAGGAGATCGTGGCCATCGACCGCGTGAAGCACGCAGAAGGGACGCGCGAGCGGCACCGCATCGAAATGGCGATCACCAAGACGAACTCGGAACTGCGGAAGCATCCGGCGCTCGCTGCGCTGAAGGATGTGCAGAAGGCCGAGGCGGAGTTGAGAGAAGCGCGGGCGTCGCTCGCCGCGGCGCCGGGATCCAGCGCGGCGCAAGCGGCGGTGGCGAAGTGCGAGAAGATCTTTGCCAGCGTGGGCCAGCGCTACGAGGCGAAGCGTGGGGACTACGAGACGAAGAAGGCGCAACTCACCGTCCTGCAAAGCGAACGCAAAGAGTTTTCCGATGTCGGCATCGTTTGGAAGACGCCGCTGGCGCATGAGTCCGCGCTAATCCTCGCCGGCACGACGCTTTTGGCCGGCGGACAGAACGAAGTGGTGGCGCTAGATGCAACGTCGGGGAAGCCGCTCTGGAAATCCGCCGTGGTAGGCGAAGCGCGCGGTCTCGCGGTGGCCGATGGCCATCTCGTCGTCAGCACCACCGAGGGGAAGATCTACACCTTCGCCGATGCCGCGCAGAACTCGCTCCCCGCTGTCACCAGCGCGCCACCGGTGACGAGCGATCCTTTCCCCAAAGACGCGCTCACCGAAATGTACGCCGCCGCTGCGGAGTCGATCCTCGCGAAGAGCGGCGTGAAGCGCGGCTTCTGCCTCGTGATCGGCGGCGAGCAGGGCCGCCTCGCTTACGAAATCGCGAAGCGCAGCGAACTCACGATCTACGCCGTCGAGCCCGACGAACGCAAAGTGCAGGCCGCACGCGAGGCGCTGATCGAGACCGGCTTGTACGGCCCGCGCATCACCGTCGATCACCTCGATCTCTCGGTCGTGCCTTACAGCAGTTACTTCGCCAATCTCATCGTCTCCGACACCGCGCTGCTCACCGGTGAAGTGCCGGGCCTGCCCGCCGAAGTCGCGCGCACGCTAAAGCCCATCGGCGGCACGATCTGCCTCGGCACCGATGCACAGCCCGCGAAGATCGCGGCCTGGCTCGCCGCGACGAAGCTCGCCGACGAAGGCGCGAAGATTGTGAGTGAAGGGAAATGGTCGCGCCTCGTCCGCGCGGCCCTGCCCGGCGCGGATGCCTGGTCGCATCAATACGGCAACGCCGCAAACACCTCGAGCAACAGCGACACGCACATCAAAGGCGGACTCGGCGTGCTGTGGTATGGCGATCCAGGCCCCGGCAAGATGGTCAATCGCCACGCCGGCGCCGTCGGCCCGATCTCCGCGAATGGCCGCCTCTTCATTCAGGGCGAGACCAGTGTGATGGCTTACGACGCCTACAATGGGCAATTCCTGTGGGAATGGGAAAACCCCGGCGCGCTTCGCGACGGACTCAAGGGCGCCTACGAGCCCGGCAACATGGCCGCGACGGACGACAGCGTCTTTGTACTCGTCGGGGAAACGTGCCTGCATCTCGACGCCGCGACCGGACGCATCCTGCACACCTTCACCGTCCCCGCATCCGCCGGAGCGCGCGCGTGGAATTACCTCGCCGTGCAAAAGGGCATGCTCTACGGCACCGCCACCGAACTCCCCGACGCCTCGGCCAAACTAAAGCGCCGCGGCAACACCGCGAGCGATCCCACCGACCAGCTTTTTGCCTACGACATCGCGACTGGGAAGCTCGCGTGGTCGCATCAGGGCAAGAGCATCTCGCACGTCTCCATCGCCGTCGGCGACGGACAGATTTTCTTCGTCGATAGCTCGCTCACTCCCGAGCAGCGCGAGACTTTGCTCAAGCAGGACAAGACCGCGCTGAAAGACCTCACCGGCAAGGCGCGCGATCTCGCCGAGGAGCGGATGAAGACCGCCGACATGCGCCTCGCCGTGGCGCTCGACGCGCGCACGGGCCGCGAGAATTGGGTGAAGCCCGTGGATGTCACCGATTGCAGCGAAGTCGGCATCGGCGGCGGCACCCTCACGCTCATCTATCACAACGGGCACATCGTCCTCGGCGGTGCGAACGCCAATGGCCACTACTGGGAGCAATTCCTCGCCGGTGAATTCGCGCGCCGCCGGCTCGTCGTGCTCAGCGCGAACTCCGGCGAGAAAGTATGGGCGAAGGACGCGAACTACCGGCACCGCCCGATCATCATCGACAACGAAATCATCGCCGAACCGTGGAGCTACGACCTTTACACCGGCAACCAAAAGATGCGCACCCACCCGCTCACCGGGGAGCAGTCGCCGTGGATGTTTGCGCGCCCCGGCCATCACTGCGGCGCCATCTCGGCGACGCCGAACATGATGTTCTTCCGCTCAAAATTCACCGCCTTCTACGATCGCGATCAGGACGAAGGCACCGAGCATTTCGCCGGACACCGCCTCGGCTGCTGGATCAATACCATCCCCGCGAACGGCCTCGTGATGATCCCCGAAGCGAGCGCCGGCTGCGTGTGCCTCTTCTCGATCGCCGCCACGATCGTCTTCGAGCCGCGCGACAATCGCATGCAATGGGGCGTCTATAGCGCCACCGGCGCGACGCTCCCCGTGCAACACATGGCGCTCAATCTCGGCGCCCCCGGCGACCGCCGCGACGCGCACGGCAAGCTCTGGCTCAGTTACCCGCGCCCGAGTTCCCGCGCCGGCATCGACCTGCCGCTCGACTTGCAGCCGAAGTTCGCCAAAGCCGGCGACTACTTCCGCTTCAACGCCCAGAGTTACAAAGTCGCCGGCACCGACACGCCGTGGGTCTTCTCCAGCGGCGCCCGTGGCCTGAGTCGCGCCGAGATTCCCTTGATCGGCAAAGGCCAGCCCGCCGCGACCTACACCGTGCGCCTCTACTTCATGGCGCTGGAAAACGACCAGCCCGGCCAGCGCGTCTTCGACGTCAAGCTGCAAGGCCAGACCGTCCTGAAAGACTTCGACCCCGCCGCCAAAGCCGGCGGCCCCCAGCGCGCCTACATCGCCGAACTGCACAACATCCCCGTGACTGACAATCTCCTCGTCGAACTCACCGGCGCCGAGTCTCTGCTCAGCGGCCTCGAAGTCATCCGCACCAACGCGAAGGAAATCACCGAGCAAGTCGCGGCGAGGTAAGTGAACGAGCCTGGAGCGGGCGCCTCGTGAGACTTGCCCGATGCCAATAGCGACGCCGTTACCAGATCATCGGAACTCCGTATGCCGGAAATGCACTGTCTGGTGAGACCACCCGCAAGGCATCCATCTGCGCCTGAGCGAGGATGACTCGATCGAACGGATCCTTGTGGTGAGGTGGCAGTTCACTTCCGCGGAGCAGAGCTTCGGCCGAGAGCGATAGTTCGAGCAGTCCCCATTGCCGCACCTGTTCTCTCCACCATTGCCTGGGCGTGTCGGGGAGCGCCAGCTTGCCGGCACCGTGTTTCAAAGTGATCTCCCACAGACTCGCATGGCTGACGTGCAGCACTGAAGTTGCATCATTGATCTGCGCTGTCGCCGCTGCGCTCAATTGCCCCGGCTCGCTGGTCAGCCAGACCAGCGTGCAGGTATCCAGCAAGAGATTCACAACATCCCGATTTCCCGCATCCCTTCATCATCCAGCGCCGCGAAGGATTCCGCCGACCAGCGGACCGGCGCGGACGTGACCTGACCGACTTTGGGACGCGCCCCGCTCGTGGGCAGAATCGGCACGATGCGAGCCACCGGCACCGTCCCGCGGTGCAGCACGACTTCCTCCCCACCGGCTACCACACGCAGCAGTTGGGAAAAGTGCATTTCGGCGTAGTCGAGCGTCGTTTCCATGGTGCGGAGGGTCGCAGCCAGTCCGCTGACCGTCAAGGCACCGCAGGATGCTGCCCGTCATCCGATCGCCTTCGATATCCCCCCTTCCTGCGCTTCACGGTGAATATTTTCCAACCCGTAATCGCACTGTCGCGGCTCACGCCGGCGGGTGGGCGCGGGAAAGCTGGCCGCCGAAGCGGGTCAGGAATTTCTGCTCCGCCTCGGGCGTGCAGATGAGCACGATGCGCTGCCCCGGTTGCATCACTTCGGTGGCGGCGGGATTGATCTGCAAACCATCCGCCTTCCCGAGCGCGACCACGCTGCAACCGGTCTCGCGCGGCACCGCGGCGTCGGCGAGCGTTTTACCTGCCAGGGACGGCGGCACCTCGGTCTCGCAGACGTGCAGACCCTCGGCGACCATCAGCACGTCGGCGCGCTTGAGGTAGTTGAAGATCGCGGTGGCGCCCATCCAGGCGTAGGAGAGCACAAAGTCCGCGCCGGCGCGGTGCAGCGTGGAGACATTCCGCTCGCGCACTGCCCGGCTGATGATCTGCACGTCGGGCCGCAGGCGTCGGCAGTAGATGGTGAGATAGACGTTCTGATCGTCGTCGTGGGCGGTAATGACGATGGCCGGGGTCTCGCGCAGGCCGGCGCGCTCGAGCGTGGCGAGATCGGCGGCGTTGCCTTCCACATATTTTTCCTGGTCGCGGATTCGCTCGGGCCGGAGTTCGACGATCCGGTAGTCCACGTCGCGCTCCTCCAGCGCGCGGGCCGTGGCCCGGCCGACGCGCCCGCCACCGATGATGATCACCGGCGCGGCGCTCACATGGTAGATGCAGAAGAGTTCATCGTAGCGATCCAACTGCTCCTTCGAGCCGGCGAGGAGCAGGATGGAACTCGCGTCGATCTTCGTCCCGGCGGTGGCCACCTCGAAGTGCCCGCGCCTCCAGATCCCGATCACATTCACGCCGGCATGTTCGCGCAGGCGGCTTTCCGCGAGCGTCTTTCCGTCCAGCGGCGTGCCCGCGGCGGTCGCCTCGGCGATGAGCACCGCGCCGAAGCCTCCGATCACATGCGCCCGCGCGTCGGCGCCGATGATCCGCCGGGCGAGTGAGCTGCCCATCATCTCCGCGAGTTGCAGCACCTCGGAGCTGCCGGCGAGGTGTAGGATATCGACGGAGTCCTGGACATTGGCCGTCGAGACGATCGGCACCTTGTCAGTGAGTTCGCGGATCGTGAACGCGATATTCGTGTTCATGAAATCGTTGCCCGTGAGCGCCACCATGGCGGCCTGGTCCGCCCGCGCGCGGGCGTAGGTATCCGGTCGATCCACCTCACCGAAGAGCACCTTCACGCCGAGGTCGTGGAGGTGCAGTGCCTCCTGCAGTTCGCCCACGATGAGGACGTAGGGATACCCGTAGTCATCCAGCTTTCGGATGAGCGATGCCGTCACCGGATCGTAGGCCGCGAGGATGACGTGGCCGCGGGTGCCGGCCGGCAATTGCCGCGGCGCGCGGGACTCCGCCTGCGCCTGCATCCACGGGGCGTAGAAGAATTCGATGAAGGTGAAGGGCAGGAGGACGAGCAGGAAGATCATGCCCGAGATGAGCACCACGATGGAGAAGACGCGGCCGGCGTCGCTGGTGAAGGTGATGTCGCCGAAACCCAGCGTGCTCATCACGGTGAGCGTCCAGTAGAGGCCCGTCACCCAACTGTGCTTCTGACCTTCCACGACCATGAGGATGTGAAAGAGGATGCTGAACGCCGTGACCATCGCCGCGAGCACGCCGAGGAAGCGCAGCAGCAGTCGCACATTGCGCCGGCCGGTGGATTGCCGGACGAAAAAGGAGAGCTGGGAGGTCAGCGTTTTCATGCTCGGAGTCTGTGGACGGAGGTTTGCGAAGGGCGTCTATAAGGTCGGTGGTCGGCGTGATCTCCTCATCTTCATCTTCATCCTCATCATCTCACGGTACCGGGCTGATGAAGATGAGGATGAGGATGAGGAAGCAGAAGCCACTTTTTTCCGTCCTCTTACCGTTGCGGCTGCGCGGCCCACTCCGGTGTGCCGAACCAGTCGTGCATTTCCTTTTCAAACGGCGCGACGACTTCGGCGGGTTCGGGGATCGCGCCGCGGTCGCCGGTTTCGGTCATCCAGACTTCCAGCGCGGTGCGGAGGCGCTCGAGCGTGATGCGGTGCACGGGGGAAGCGGCGAGGTTGTGGATCTCGTGCGGGTCGCGCTCGAGGTCGTAGAATTCCTCGCTGGGGCCGGTCATGGCCATGAGGGCGGCGGGCGGGCCGGTGAGTAGTCCCTCGGCGAGGAGCTGCCGCATCAGCGGGAGGATGGGGAAACACTTTTCCTTGTAGCGATTCAAGGATGCGAAGGTCGGGCCGGGCGTGAAGTTGCGGATGTAGCGGTAGCGCGCGTCGCGGACGGAGCGGATGCGCTGGACGGTCTCGTCGATGCGGTCGCGCGCGCTGAAGGCATATTGGCGCGGCGGATCGGCGGAGGCGCCGAGGAAGGTGCGGCTCTGCATCAGCGGCGGGCGCGGCAGGCTGGCGATGGCGAGGGTGGTGGCGGTGAGGTCGAGCAAGCTGATGACCTGCTCATTCACGGTGCCCGAGGCGACCTGCGGAGGCGCGGGAAAATGGCGCGGCCAGCGGAGGATCATCGGCACGTGCAGGCCGCTGTCGTAGCACCAGTGGATGCCGCGCGGTTCGAGCCGGCCATTGTCGCCGAAGAAGAGGATGACGGTGTCTTCCTCGAGTCCGTCCTTGCGGAGCTGCTCGAGCACCTGGCCGATGCGGCGATCCATGCCAGAGATGGAGTTCAAGTATCGCGCCCACTCCTGGCGGACGATCGGATGATCCGGGTAATAAGGCGGCGGCGTCACATTCTCCGGCGTGGCGACCTGCGGATGCTCGGGTTCGCCGACCCACTCGACGCGCTCCTTCGTCGCGCTCTGGCGATCGTAGATGTCGTATTCGTTCTCGTGCGAATTGACCACGGCGAAGAAGGGCTGCCGCGACTTCAGCGCGCTCCAGTCCGCGGACTCGTAGATCGGGCCTTCGTTGACGAAGTTGAGATCGAGCTTGCCGGTGCCGACGCTGTGTTCGCCCACGGTCTTGATATTGGCCGTGAAGTAACCGGCGTCGCGCAGCCAGTGCGTGATCGGGCGCACCCCGGGCGGCAGTCGGAAGTCGTCGCTCCGATGCGAGCGCATCGGATGCGTGTCCGTGGTCGTCTGATACATCCCGGTGAAGAAAGCCGAGCGGCTGGGAGCGCAGGCGGGATTGGTCGCAAAGACGCGCGTGTAGCGGACGCCTTCCGCGGCGAGGCGGTCGAGGTGCGGCGTGCGCACGAGTTTCTCGCCATAGCAGCCGAGCTCGTGCTGCAAGTTCTCGCCGATGAGCCAGAGGATGTTCGGTCGCCGCGGCGCATCGGCGGCGGCCAGGAATGCGGGGCACCCCGTGAGGATGGCGACGGAGGCGGCAGCAAACCGGAGGATGCGGAAGAATGTCATGAGGGCTGTGTGGCAGATAACCGCCGGTGGGAGAACACTTGGGCCGGGGAGGCGATCATGGGAGCGCGATCGTCGAAGCTGGCGCGCCCCGGCGGATGAGTCGCGAGGCTTCCCTCAAAGCCCGTGCGGTTTTTCCATCGCCGCACCTTGCCCCTGCGTCTTCACTCCCTAGTCGCGTCCGCAAACGGGATGAAGGTGTAGCTCGGGTCGATCGGGTCCAATCGCAGCGCCAGCGGATTCTGAAAGTCCTTGCGCTTCATCGACGCGACATGGCCGTCGCAGAAGAGGAAGTTTGCCTCATTCTCCAGTGCGGTGACGGGGTCGCCGCCGCCGAAGTACGCCTTGATCTCCTGCGGCACGATCGAGGGGACTCCGTCGCCACGCTCCGACATGAAGACGGTGGCCGAGGAGCGTTCGATGCGGGTCGCCTTGATGGTCGGCTGGTCCTTGCTGCTGAGGTAGTCGTTCATCGCGTAGCAGAAGATAAAGACGTTCTTGTTTGCGTCGGTGACCGGCACGCCGGGATTGATCCACACCGATTTGTCGCCGAGCCGCGGCGGTTTGCTCTGGTTCACGGGATCGTTCAGCGCCGACTCCCCGAGGAAGCGGGGCAGCCGATTGAACCACGCGTCGGGATCCTCGTAATTGGCGGCGCCACCGGCGTTGCCGTCCGAGGGCAGGGCGCCGTCGAACTCCGCCAGCGAGCCGCTCATCGCCGCGCCCCACTGCCGCAGGTTGTTCACGGAAGTGGTCTGGTTGGCCCGGTTGCGGATATTGCCGGCGACCGGCACGAGGATCGCCGCGAGGATCGCGATGATGGTGATGACGGTGAGAAGCTCGATGAGCGTGAAGGCGCGCGCGCAGCGACGGAGCAGGGGAGTGGAGACGCTGGCGGTCGGGAAGGAAGGGCGCGGCATGGGTGGGGCGGGTAGGGGTGGAGGTGAGTCTGGCAGTTTGTTACAGCCCCGTGGGGGAAAATGCAAAGCTGCGTTGCTGAGGCACGACACTCGCGGGAAAAGGTCGGGGCGATTTCGCGCAGTTGAATGACATCGTCATGAAAGGCACGCGCCCCGTGCTCGCTGAGCCCAAGGCCGCGATGAATTTTCTCGTCTTTGGCGAGACGGCTGGATTCCGCAATGTAAGGTCGTTGGAATAGTCATCCCGCCATGAAACTCCTCCTCCGTTCCGCCTGCCTCCTCCTGCTCACGCTCGCCGCGCACGGCGAGCCGCGGCCGAATATCGTCTTCATCCTCGCCGACGATCTCGGCTGGACCGACCTCGCCGTGCAGGGCTCGAAGTATTACGAGACCCCGCATATCGACCGCCTCGCGGCGCAAGGCACGCGGTTCACCCGCTATCACAACTGCCAGAACTGCCAGCCCACGCGCGCGGCGATCATGAGCGGGCAATACGCTCCGCGCACCGGCATCTATACCGTGGGCGGCATCGAGCGCTTCGACTGGCATTCGCGCCCGCTGCGGCCGGTGGACAATGTGACCGCGCTGTCGCTGGAGAAGATCACCATCGCACAGTCGCTGAAGGCCGCGGGATACGAGACGGGGATGTTTGGCAAGTGGCACCTCGGCGAGAGCGGCAACCTTCATCCCGGCAAGCGCGGCTTCGACGAAGCGATCGTGTCGATGGGGACACACTTCGACTTCGCGACGAGCCCGAAGACGCCGTATGCGGAGGGCACGTATCTCGCGGACTTCCTCACCGACAAAGCCATCGACTTCATCCGGCGAAAGAAAGACGCCCCGTTTTTCCTCTACCTGCCGCACTTCGGCGTCCACTCGCCTTTCCAGGCGAAGAAGGAACTGATCGAGCGCTTCAAGCCAAAGCCCGCGGCAGGCGGGCATCACAATCCCGTGTATGCCGGGATGATCGCGAGCGTGGATGAAAGCGTGGGCCGCGTGATGGCGCTGCTCGAGGAGTTGAAGATCGCGGACCACACCGTGCTCATCTTCTCGAGCGACAATGGCGGCGTCGGCGGCTACGTCCGCGAAGGGCTGAAGAAGGCCGGCGATGTCACCGACAATGCGCCGCTGCGCAGCGGCAAGGGCAGCCTGTATGAAGGCGGGACGCGCGTGCCTTTCATCGTGCGCTGGCCCGGCGTGACCAGGCCCGGCACGACCAGCGACGTGCCCGCGATCCACGTCGATCTCTATCCCACCTTCCTCGAACTCGCGGGCGCGAAACCGCCCGCGAACTACGTGCTCGACGGTGAGAGCCTCGTGCCGCTCTGGCGCGATGCGGGCGCTTCGCTGAAGCGCGAGGCGATCTACCAGCACTGCCCCGGCTACCTCGGGGCGGGGCAGGGGACCTGGCGCACCACGCCGGTCGGGCTCATCGAGGCGGGCGACTGGAAACTCATGGAATTCTTCGAAGACCGCCGCCTCGAACTCTACAATCTGCGCGACGACATCGGCGAAAAGACCAACCTCGCGGAGAAGAATCCGGAGAAGGCCAAGGAACTGCATGCGAAGATGCTCGCCTGGCGCGAAGCCATCAAAGCGCCGATGCCCGCGCCGAATACAGACCTCAAGGCCGCGAGCGATTCCGAGCCGAAGCCGGGAAAAAAAGGGCGCGGCAAAAAGAAGGCGGACCAATAGAAGGATCGACGCCGCGCGAGGCTGCCGGCATCCAACGCGACGGTTGAGTCGCGCCGCACTCCATGCATCATCCCACTACACCCATATGAAACCGAACCAGACGACCACCCCCATCTCCCCAGTCACCCGCCGCACGTTCCTGAAATCCGGCGCCATCCTCACCACCGGCGTCGCCGCGCTCGGCGCGCTGGGCCGCGCGCAGACGAATAAGAACAGCAAGCTCCGCATCTTTCAAATCGCCGTGGGCGGCGTCGCTGCGATGCAGCGCAAGGGGCTGAAGGGGCACCCCATGGTCGAGTTTGCGGGCTTCTGCGACGTGGATCGCAAGCAACTCGACATGATCTCGAAGGAGTTTCCGAATGCGTGGATGCTCGCGGACTACCGCGAAGCGTTTGCGAACCGCGTGAACGATTTCGACGCCGTGATCATCGACACGCCGGATTTCCACCACACCCCGATGATGCTCACGGCGCTGAAGCACCAAAAACACATCTATGGCCAGAAGCCGCTGGTGCATCAACTCGACGAGCTGCGCATGATCCGCGAAGGACTCGCCGCTCGGCCGAAACTCGTCACGCAGATGGGCAATCAGCGCGCTTGCAAGGAAGGCCGGATGCAGGCCGTGGAAGTCCTGCGCACGAATCAACTCGGCAAGCCGGTCGAGGCCTGGGTGTGGACCGGCTCGGTCGCGCGCGGCGTCCACTTTGCCGACCCGTGGAGCGAATACACCGAGGCCGCGCCGGTGCCGGAAGGCTTGAACTGGGATCTCTGGCACGGCCCGCTCACGACGAAGCTTCCATACAGCGAGGATCTCGCGCCAAAACGCTGGCGCGCCTTCTGGGAGACAGGCGGCGGGCAGCTCGCCGACTGGGGCTGCCATCTCCTCGATGTGCTTTACTTCGCCTACGATCTGCCGTCGCCCGAGGCCGTGCTCACCCACACGCCGAAGGCCGCGGGCGTCGGCCACTCCGCGCACAATCAAAGCACGATCACGTATCCCGGCGGCGGGAAGTTCGCCCGCGATAAGTTCATCCTCCATTACAACGACGACGCGCTGCTGCCCTCCTTTGCCTCGCTCGGTCTGCCGCAGATGAAGCCCGCCGCGAATCACACCCTGGTCGTGTGCGAAGAAGGTTCGCTGATGCTCCAGGCTGACGGGAAGATCACCATCTTCCGCAAGGGCAAGGTCGTGGAGAATGAGCCGCTGCCCCAGGTCGAGCCGCGTGATCATTGGAAGGATTGGGCGGACAACTGCCTCGGCGCCAGCAAGCCTCTGTGGACGCCATTCCAGATCGGCTGGCGCATCACCGAGCCGGCGCTGCTCTCGGTGAAGGCCACGCGTTTCCCTGGCGAAGATCTGCGGTGGGACGGCGCGACGTGCCGCTTCACCAATCACGATCAGGCGAACGCCGAGATCGTGTCTCGGACTTACCGGCCGGGCTTCGAGCCGCCAAAGGTCGTGTAATGCGGCTCTCTTTCCTCACGATGAAAATCTCCGCCTGCTTCGTCCTGGTCCTCTGCCTCGCAGCTTCCAGCACCCATGCCGCCGATAAGCCAAACGTCCTCTTCATCGCCATCGATGACCTGCGGGCCGAGTTTGGCGCCTACGGGAAGAGTTACATCCACTCGCCGAATCTCGACCGCGTTGCAAAACGGGGCGTGACCTTCAACCGCGCGTATTGCCAGCAGGCCGTCTGCTCGCCGTCGCGCACGAGTCTGCTCACTGGCACGCGGCCCGACACGACGAGGGTGTGGGATCTCGAAACGCACTTTCGGAAGGCGCTGCCCGACGTGGTGACGCTGCCGCAGCACTTCAAGCAAAACGGCTACTTCGTGCAGGGCATGGGCAAGCTGTATCACAGCGGCCTCGACGATCCGCAGTCGTGGTCCGTCCCGTCGCAGAATCCGAAGACCAGCCACGGCGCCTATGGGTTGCCGGAAAACAATGCCATGGTCCGGCCTCCGCCAAAGGGCAGCAAGCGCGGGCCGCGCGGTCCCGCCTTCGAGAGTTCCGAAGTGCCGGACGATACCTTTCACGATGGCGCACTCGCCGACATGGCTGTGAAGGCGCTCGCGGAGTGCGCGAAGAAGGAGCAGCCCTTCTGGCTCGGCGTCGGATTCATCCGCCCGCATCTGCCCTTTGTCGCTCCGAAGAAATACTGGGATCTCTACGATCCCGCGAAGATCGCACTCGCGCCGAATCCCTTCAGCCCAAAGGGCGCGCCCGACTATGCCGTGCCCTCGGGCGGCGAGTTGCGCAGCTATCACGGCATCCCCACCGGCCCAATCCCCGACGACCTCGCGCTCCAGCTCAAGCACGGCTACTACGCGACGATCAGTTACGTGGACGCGCAGCTCGGTCGCGTCCTGGACGAGCTCGACCGGCTCGGCCTCGCGGAGAAAACGATCGTCATCGTGTGGGGCGATCACGGCTGGAAACTCGGAGAGCACGGCGCCTGGTGTAAACACACCAACGTCGAGAATGACACCCACGCGCCGCTCATCATCTCCGCGCCGGGCTTCGAGACCTCAGGAAAACACACCGATGCGCTCGTGGAATTCGTTGATGTGTATCCCACCCTCTCCGACCTGTGCGGCCTGCCCCTGCCGGCGCATCTCGAAGGCACGAGCCTCGCACCCGTGTTGCGCGACCCCGCGAAGACCGTGAAGAGCGCCGCCTTCAGCCAGTATCCCCGCAGCGTCGATGGAAAGTCGCTCATGGGTTACTCGATGCGCACGGATCGCTACCGCTTCACCCGATGGGTCCACAAGGCGGACCGCTCGAAAGTCGATGCCGTCGAGCTTTACGATCACCAGACCGATCCGCAGGAGAACGTGAACATCGCCGGTGATCCAAAGAACGCCGACCTCGTCGCGACCCTCACCGCGCAATGGCAGAAAGGCTGGCAGGGGGCGAAGCAGTAAAGTCCGATCTCCTCGCCGCAATGCATCGTTGGCGGCGAATCACCTCCTGCAGCCAACGTTTACAACGTCACCTGGTCTTACTCACACCTCTCATGAAACGAATCTCAGCACTCATTATCACCGCCGCACTCGTGTTCGTCGGCCTGCGCGCGCAATTCCATGCCGCAGACCCGAAGCCGAAGGGAAAAGCCGGCGAGGCCGCGGAACGCGCCAAGAAAGCCGACGCGAAGAACTGGCCGGACAATAGCGGCGAAGCCGCCCCGCATGCTCCGAATACCGAACCTCCCGCCGCGGTCGCGAAACGCGATCAAGACGTCGCCCCACCGGCGAAAGCAGAGCGTATCGTTTTCATCGGGAACGGGCTCGCGGAGCGCGACGTGTATTTCAGCCGCATGGAGACGGAGTTCCATCTGCGTTACCCCGACAGCGACCTCTTCATTCGCAATATGGGCCGCCCCGGCGATACGCCCGGCTTTCGTCCGCATCCGGCGCGCGTCTCGCAGTGGGCCTTTCCCGGTGCGGAGAAATTCCATCCCGAGCTCGCGCAGCACAATGGCAAGGGCTTCTTCCCTACCCCTGATGAATGGCTCACCCATCTGAAGGCCGACACGATCGTCGCCTTCTTCGGCCTGAACGAGTCCTACGACGGCCCGCATCGCGTGGCGAACTATGAGGCGGAGCTGGACGCCTTTGTCGTCCACACACTGAGCAAAGCTTACAACGGCAAGTCTGCGCCACGTCTCGTCCTTGTCTCCCCCATCGCCTTTGAAAACCTGAGCGCCCAACGCGATCTGCCGAATGGCGAAAAGGAGAACGCCAGCCTCGCGCTTTACACCGCGGCAATGGAGCGCGTGGCAAAGAAACACGGCCTCACCTTCGTCGATCTCTTCACCCCGACCAAGGCGCTCTACACGAAGGCGCCGCAGCCGTTCACGATCAACGGGTTTGCCCCCACCGAGGCCGGCTATACGCAGCTCGGAGGGATGCTCGCGACCGGCATGTTTAGCCACCAGGCGCCGCAATCGAAGGCCGACCCTGCGCTGGTGAATGCCGCAGTGCAGCAGAAGGATTGGTTCTGGAACAACGATTACAACCTCGTCAACGGCGTCCACACCCACGGCCAGCGTTACAATCCCTACGGCCCGCAGAACTATCCCGACGAGGTGAAGAAGACGCGCGGGATGATGGCCCTGCGCGACGACCTCATTCACGCAGTCGCCAGCGGAAAGAAGAGCGATCTCGCCGTCGATGATTCGAAGACCCATCAGCTTCCGCCGGTGCCGACCAACTTTGCGGTCAAGGACGACAAAGGAAAGATGGGCAGCACCACCTACATCCCGCCGGAGAAGGCCGAGGACACCTTCACCATGGCTCCGGGTTACAAGGTGGATCTCTTCGCCTCCGAGTCCGATTTCCCGACGCTGAAGAATCCCGTGCAGATGTCCTTTGACAACAAAGGCCGGCTCTGGGTGGCCGTGATGCCGACTTATCCGCACTACCGGCCAGGCGATCCGATGCCGGATGACAAGCTCGTCATCTACGAAGACACGAATAACGACGGTAAGGCCGACAAGGAAACGGTCTTCGCGGACGGCCTGCATCTGCCCATCGGCTTCGAGATCGCCCCGGAAGGAGTGTATGTCTCGCAGGAGCCGAACCTCGGCCTGCTCATCGACGACAACAAGGACGACAAAGCCGATCGCATGGAGATCCTCATGCACGGCTTTGATACGCACGATACCCACCACGCCATCTCCGCCTATTGCGCGGATGCCAGCGGCGCGTTCTATCTGTGCGAAGGCCGCTTCCTCCACAGCCAGGTCGAGACCCCGTATGGTCCCCGCCGGGTGAATGACGGCGGCGTGTGGCGCTTCGATCCGAAGAGTTTCCGACTCGAACGTTACAGCCAGGCCGATTACTCGAACCCCTGGGGCATCTCCTTCAACTACTGGGAGCAGTGCCACATCTCCGACGCCTCGCCTGGCGAAAACTGGTGGGGTCTGCCCGTCTCCGCGAAGATGCCCTACGGCATCGAGATTCCGAAAGTGGAGCAGTTCGTGCCGAAGCGCTCGCGTCCCACCAGCGGCGCGGAGTTCGTCTCCTCGCGCCACTTTCCCGACGAGCAGCAGGGCGACTTCATGATCTGCAATAGCATCGGCTTCCTCGGCATCAGCTTTGGCAAGCCGAAGGACGATGGCTCCGGCTACATCGGCACCGCGAATGGCGACCTGCTCACCTCGAAGGATGGCAACTTCCGCCCCGTGGATCTCGAGTTCGCGCCCGATGGCTCGCTCTACGTCATAGACTGGCACAATCCGCTCATCGGCCACATGCAGCACAATGCACGGGATCCGAACCGCGACCACGATCACGGCCGCATCTACCGCATCACTTACCCGGGCCGTCCGCTCGTCGCGCCCGCGAAGGTCGCCGGCGCGTCAATCCCCGAGTTGCTCGAGAATCTCAAGTTGCCCGAGTATCGCACCCGCTACCGCACCCGGCGCGAACTCCGCGGGCATCCCGCGACTGAAGTAATCCCCGCTGTGAAGGCCTGGGCCGCGAAACTCGACAAGACCGATCCATATTACGAGCACCACCTCTGCGAAGCCCTATGGGCCACATGGGCGCAGAATCAGCCCGACGCCGATCTGCTCCGGCAATGCCTCACCGCGCAGAGGCCTGAAGCTCGCGCTGCCGCGGTCAGCGTGCTCCGCTTCAATCCGGAGAAAGTCCCCGGCGCCACCGATCTCCTCCTGCAAGCCGCGCGCGATGCCCATGGCCGCGTCCGTCTCGAAGCCATCGTCGGTGCTTCATGGCTCGACGATGCCGACGGCGCCCGCATCGCCCTCGAAGCACTGAAGCTCCCCCTCGACCGCTGGATGGGCCCCGTCACCGATCACATCCTCAAGCACACGCTCACCGACGACATCGCCGCCTTGCAGAAAGCCGGCAGGCTCAGCCTCGCCGACAATCCCAATGCCGCCGGCTACCTCGCCGGCACTTACAAGATCGAAGCGGCGCCACCTTCCGCCGACGACATCAGCTACGGCCCGACGCGCAAGCTCAGGGGCCCACAGAAGAAGATCTATGAACTCGGGAAGAGCGTCTTCACCCGCGACGCGCACTGCGCCACCTGCCATCAGCCCAACGGCCAGGGGATGCCGAACATCTATCCCTCGCTCGCGAAGACCGACTGGATCGAGGACGACGAGCGCCTGATCAAGATCGCCCTCAAAGGCCTGTGGGGTCCCATCGAAGTCAACGGGCAGAAGTTCGACCCGACCAAAGGCACGCCACCCATGATGGGCTTTGCCCCGCTGCTCAACGACGAGGAACTTGCCGCTGTTTTGAGTTACGTGCGGCAATCCTTCGGCAACGACGGCGAATTCGTCTCGCCGGAAAAGGTGAAGCAAGTCCGCGAAGCCACCAAGGACCGCGTGAACTTCTACATGGTGGACGAAATCCTGAAGGAACATCCGCTGAAGTAACCGCGCCGAATGCGCTCCGCGACTTAACGTTCCGGACGCCAAACTGTCACCGCGCGGAAAAAAAAGCGCCGGCCATTGTGCTCGCTGCCGAGGCCATCTCCGATGCCGCGCTCTGCGCGGCGGACGCTGCCGTCGTGATCTCTTTTGCGGCATTTCCCATTGCAGCCCCGCCGCCGCTGAGCTGTGCTGCCGCCGCGCTGGAAGAGCACACGCTACGGAAATGTGGCGGGCATTCGCCCGCGCTCGAGACGATGGGCACCCTGGAGTGAGCCCCTCCGACACCATCGCACCGCGAGAACTGGCTTGACCGTCTCTCCGGGCCGCCACCGAGCCTCCGCCCGTCATGCGCGGCTTCCTCCCATCCTCGCTCTTCCGGTGCTTCGCCGTGATCGCGGCGGTCGGAATGGTGGTCTGCTTCCCGGCGGGATTGCACGGTGCCACCACCGTCTCGAATGTGCGGCCGGGGACGAAGCTGGTGGATGTCGATTACGACATCACCGGGACCACGGGTTGGGTGAGCGTCTCGGTGCAGGGCTCCACCGATGCCGGGGCCAGCTAGTGTAGTCCGTCACAATTAGCCAAGAATAAGCTTCTCTGTAAATCGTCGTCTGTTAGATTCGGTGGATGCGAATTGCATTGCCTGTAAAACTCACTGATGAAGAGCGGGATTGGTTGCAGAAGACGGCGCGTAGCGGAATGACGACGCGGCGCTTGGCGGAACGTTGCCGCATCGTCCTGCACGCCGCCGAGGAGAAGAGCAATCAGCAGATCGCGGCGGAGCTTGGTTACTGCGAGGCGAAAGTGGGGCTGTGGCGCCAGCGTTATGCGCAGGCCGGTCGCGCGGGCATCGAACATGATGCTCCGGGCCGTGGACGCAAGCAGACTTATCCGGCTGAAGTCCGTCGATTGCTGGTCCAGAAGACCACCGCAGCCACGCCGCCGCAGGCGACGCATTGGAGCCGCGCTTCCATGGCCAAGGCCATGGAGCTGAGCCCGAGCACGGTCGGGCGAATCTGGCGCGCCCATGGACTCAAGCCCCACCTGCTGCGCACCTTCAAAGTCTCCAACGATCCGCACTTCGCGGAAAAACTTGAGGACATCATCGGGCTTTACTTGCACGCGCCAGAGCATGCGATGGTGCTCTGTTGCGATGAGAAAAGCCAGGTGCAGGCGCTGGATCGCACCCAGCCGGGGTTGCCACTCAAGAAAGGCCGGGCAGGCACGATGACCCATGACTATGTGCGCCATGGGACCACCACCCTCTTTGCCGCCTTGAACGTCGCCGACGGCCAAGTCATTGCGCAATGCCAGGGGCGTCATCGGCACCAGGAATGGCTCAAGTTCCTTCAGCAACTCGAGCGCGAAACTCCCGCGGAGCGCGACTTGCATCTGATCCTGGATAACTACGCCACACACAAACATCCCAAGGTGAAAGCATGGCTGGCCAAACATCCCCGCTTTTATCTGCACTTCACTCCCACGAGTGCCTCCTGGCTCAACATGGTCGAAGGCTTCTTCCGCGACCTGACCGAAAAGCGTCTGCGGCGCGGAGTCTTTCACAGCGTGCCGCACTTGGTCAGCGCGTTGGAAAGTTATCTCGTGCA